>NZ_JASNFN010000035.1:0-53817 GCF_030731085.1 Blastococcus carthaginiensis
GATCACCACCACCGACCCCGGCGCCCCCTATCCCGACCACAGCATCGAGCACAGCTACCGGTCGGGCACCTACACCGCCTCCCTCACCGTCACCTGGGGCGCCACCTTCACCGTCGACGGCGGCGCCGCAGCCGACGTCCCCGGCACCACCACCACCGAGGGCCCCCCGGTCACCTTCGCAGTCCTGCAGGCCCGCACCGTCCTCACCAACCCCTACGACTGACCTGCAGAAACTGTCGGTGGCCGGTTCTACGGTGCAGGTGTGTTCATCGGCGAACCACCCCGCGCGCCAGAGGACGGCGTCCCGATCCCCTGGGTGCCCGACACCGACGCCCCCGGGCTGAGCGACCTCGAGCTGGTCGCCGACATCTGGGCCGCCGACGCCCGCGAAGCCCGGCACGCCGCCCAGCGCGCCGAGGCCATCGCCGCCCTCGCCCGCCGCCGCTCCATCGAACGCGACCGCGACTTCGGCCCGCTGGGTGGCCCCGGGCTGGACAGCCGGCTCCGCCGATCCGAGGTCCTGGCTCAGGTCAGCGAAACGTTCGTGTCCGAACTCGCGCTGATCCGCGGCTGCTCGGAGGTCGAGGCCGAAACCCTGGCCATCGAATCGATCCTGCTCACCACCCTGCTCACCGGCACCTGGGACGCCCTGTACGCCGGCCGCATCGACGTGCGGAAGATGCGCGCCCTGGTCGACCTGCTGTCCACCGCCAAGCCCGAGGTCATCGCCGAGGTGGAACGCCGCGTCCTGCCCCACGCCGGGCGGCTCACCGTCCCCCAGCTGCGGGCCCGGGTGCGCCGGGCCCTGGCCCGCCTGGACGCCGACGCCCTGGACAAACGCCGCAAAGAGGCAGCCAAACGGGCCGACGTCACCACCCGCCCCACCGGCGAGGGCATGAGCCAGCTCGTCGCCGACCTGCCCCTCCACGTCGCTGCGGCGTGCGCCGACGCCATCGACCAGTACGCCCAGCTGCTGCGCGCCGACGGCGACGCCCGTCCCATCGGCGTCATCCGGGCCGCCGTCGCCGCCGACCTGATCCTGCGCCCCTGGGACCAGACCCGGCCGGCGGTCACCGCCCAGCTCACCATCCACGCCCCGCTGCCCGCGCTGCACGACCCCGACAGCCAAGGCGGCACCCAGCCGGCCGCCGAGGTCGCCGGTGAGATCGTCACCGCCGCCCAGTGCCGGGAGATCCTCGCCGAACTCGACCTGCTGGGCATCCGCGCCGCACCGCCCGGCGGATGCGTGCAGGTGGCCATCGGCAACCCGATCGACGGCCGGCTGATCACCGTCGCCACCCGCAGCCAGCTCCGCCGCGCCGCCGGGCACCGCCGCCGATCCCGCACCCGCAGCCGCAGCCGCGCAGCCAAGGCCGCGACCGCTTCGGCCAGCGGCGGCACCCCAGTCGACGACCGGCTCGACACCGGGCCCGGACCGGGCCTGGGACCACCGGCACCCACGACCGCCTACGAACCCACCGCGGGCCAACGCCGCTTCCTGCACGTGCGTGACCGGCACTGCCGGATGCCCGGCTGCCGACGACGCCCCGGCCGCTGCGACATCGACCACGCCATCGCCCACGCCGACGGCGGCCCCACCGACTGCTGGAACCTCTGCTGCCTGTGCCGCCGGCACCACCGCATCAAGACCTTCGCCCGCGGCTGGTCGTTCACCCTGCACCCCGACGGACGCCTGACCGTCCGCACCCCCTCAGGCGTCTCCCGCACCACCCGACCACCCGGCTGGTGCCACGACCCCGAACCCGATCCACCCTGGCTCGACGAGGAAGCCCCACCCGACCCGCAGCGCCGCTGAACGATGCCCATCCACCGATCACCGGGCCCGGAACACCGCCGCGCAGAAGCGGTCGGCGTCGGCCCGTACCTCGGTCATGGGGGCGAGCAGCTCCTCCTCGGCCACCTCCCGCACCGCTGCCCGCAGCCGGCGCCCGGCCGCCCGTCCCCGCCGACGCGCGCGCAGCGCCACGAGCGGGCGGCTCACCAGCGCGAGCAGCAGACCGGCGAGCAGCCCGCCGACCAGCAGCAGCGTGGGCAGCGGGATCCCCTCGACCCGGGGCAGCGGCACGACGTCGTCGAGCTGGAGGAAGCCCAGCGCGACCAGCGCCAGCAGCCACAGGGCGCCGACCAGCGCGGTCGCCAGGAGCAGCCACTGCAGTCCGGCGGCCGCCCGCTGCCAGAGCGGCACCCGGTCGGGCCCGAGGTCCGCACCGCCCACCGCCCGGTCCAGCGCGTCGGCGAGCCGCTCCTCGGACACCTCCGCCGTGCGCCGGAGCTCGTCCCGCCACGCCGGCGCCAGCCCCTCCCCGACGGCGTCGCGGGCCTCCCGGACGGCGGTCGCCATGCGGGCCCGCTCCACCGCGCCCGCGGGCGGGAGGGACGTGCGGGCGCGCTCGTCCCCCAGGTGCAGCCGCTCGACCGGGTCCGCGCGCAGCCGGCGCGTCCACCGGACCAGCGGCCAGCCGGTGCGCCCGGTGCCCTCCCGCCGCGTCGAGCGCTCGACCGCGGTGACCACGGTGGGGACGCCGGCCGCGGCGGCCAGGGCGTCGGTGAGGTCGTCGGCCGGCTCACGGGCCGGGTCCTCGCCGACCCCCCGCCCCCAGCGCCGCGAGCGCCCGGCCGCGGTCTCCGGGCAGTGCGCCGCCAGCTCCGCGGCGCTGCCCCGGACATCGGCGAGCAGGCGCTCGCCCGCCGCCCGGCGGGCGCGCACCCGCCGGGCCAGCTCACCGCGCAGCTCGGCCAGCCCGTCCCCCGTGCGTCCGGACACCGCCAGCAGCGGCGTCGCGTCCAGCCCCTCCCGGTCGAGCAGGCCCCGCAGGTCGGCCAGGCAGGCGCGGGCGGCGGCCTCGTCCAGGCGGTCGACCTGGTTGAGCACCACGAGCAGCACCCCCGCGTGGCCGGCCAGGGGGGCCAGGTACCGCTCGTGCACGGCGGCGTCGGCGTACTTCTGCGGGTCCAGCACCCAGACCAGGACGTCGACCAGCTCCACCAGCCGGTCGACCTCCAGCCGGTGCTCCAGCCGGACGCTGTCGTGGTCGGGCAGGTCGAGCAGCACCAGCCCGTCGAGCGCCGGCTCGGGCTCCCGGCGGTGGCGCCGCGGCACCTGCAGCCAGTCCAGCAGCCGGTCGCTGCCGTCGTCGGCCGCTCCCCAGACCGTGGCGTGCGCGACGCCGGTCGTGGGGCGGCGCACGCCCGGGGTGCTCACCTCGCTCCCCGACAGGGCGTTGAACAGCGTGGACTTGCCGCTCCCCGTGGCGCCGGCCAGCGCGACGACGGTGGCGTCGCCCAGCGCCTCACGCGCACCGGCCTTGGCCAGCACCGCCCGGGCGCGGCCCACCTCCGGGGCCGACAGCCGCCCGTCGGCCACCTCGACCGCCCCCCGCAGCGCGGCCAGCCGGTCGGCCAGCGCGCCGTCCGAACGCCTCATGCGCCGCGCGCCTCGACGAGCGCGGCGGCCGCCGCCCGCAGCTCCTCGGCCGCCCGCGGCTGCGGGGCCACGGCGTCCACGAGCGCGTCGAAGCGGTCCTGCTCGTACCGCAGCAGCGCCTCCGACCGCGCGCCCAGGTCGGCCCGGGCCCGCTCGGCCAGCGAGCGCACCGCTGCGTCACCGAACACGGCTTCCAGCACCCGCTGGCCGACCGCGGTGGTACCGCCCGCCACCGCGACCTCCCCGCCGAGCAGCCCACCGGTCTGGGCGAACACCGCCACCATGACCACCGCGCCCGTCCCGCTCACGCCCCAGGACAGCAGCCGCGCCCGCGAGCGTTTGTCGGCGCCCTCGCTGCGCACCAGGTCCAGCACCGTGCCCTGCCAGTCGCGCACCTGCACCGCGGCGGCCTCGGAGAAGTCGGGGGAGGCGGCGGCGAGCTCCCGTTCCCGGTCGCCGAGCAGCCCCGGCCCGGCCGGCAGCGCACGCCAGGCGGTGACGGTCCGCTCGGCGGCGCGGTCGGCCTCGGCGCGCAGCAGCTGCTCGACGCTGCTCTCCAGCGCGCCCTGCAGGCTCTCGGCCGGCGCCGGGCGCCCGGTCAGCGCCGCCGCGACGCGGTCGCGCGCCCGGCCCACCCGGGTCTGCAGGCTGCGCATCCACTCCCCCGTGCCCACGAACTCCTGCCAGCGGGCCAGCACCTCACCGCGCAGCAGGCTGCCGCTGCGCACCCCCTGGTCGACCCCGTCCCGCGCCGCGTCGTACGACGCCGCGGCCGCCTCCCGCAGCGCGCCGGCCGCGGCCCGCTGCTCCTCCACCGCCGCGGCGACCGCGGTGGTCCGCTCCTGCAGGCTGTCCAGCGCCCCGGCGAGGGTCTGCCGGACGACGGCCGCCCGCTGCTCCTGGTCCGCGGCCAGCCCGTGCAGCCAGCCCCGCAGCGGCGCCACCTGGTCCTCGGGCAGCCGGCCGCCCTCGAGGGGGCGCTCCTCGACGACGAACAGGCGGGCCGAGGAGAGACCGGCGGCCCGCAGCATGGCCGCGAGATCGGCGGAGATCTCGGCGGTGGCCTCCGGCGGCACCCGGTCCAGCACGACCGCCAGCGCCGTCCCCCGCTGCTCCGCCGTGCGCAGCAGGTCCCACGGCACCGCATCGGCGTAGCGGGCGGCGGTCGTGACGAACACCCAGAGGTCCGCGGCGGCCAGCAGCTGGCCGGCGAGGTCGCGGTTCGCGGTCACCACCGAGTCGACGTCGGGGGCGTCGAGCACGGCCAGGCCCGCGGGCACGTCGTCCCGGACCACCAGCTGCAGCGTCCCGGGTCCGCCGTCCCCGCCGGTGACCCGCGCCAGCCCGGGCAGCACGCGGTCGCCGGAGAAGCTGCCGGCGTCCGCGCGGGCGCACACCAGCACGGGGGCGCGGGTGGTGGGACGCAGCACGCCGGCCGTGGTGACCGGGGCGCCGACCAGGCTGTTGACCAGCGTGGACTTGCCGGCCCCGGTGGAGCCGCCGACGACGGTGAGCAGGGGGGCGTCCAGGTCGCGCAGCCGGGGCAGCAGGTAGTCGTCGATCTGGTCGGTGACGCCGCGGGCGGTGCGGACGGCGTCGTCGCGGCCCGTCGTCGTCAGCGCCAGCGGGACGGCGGCGACCTGGTCGCGGAGCGCCGAGAGGGCCTCGGTCAGGCGGGGCGGCGACGGGATCACGCCCGCTCCTCTGCCCCGCGACGCGCCCGGCTACCCGCCGGTTCGCGGCCCGGTCACTCCGTCAGCCGCGCGCGCTCCTCGCGCAGCGCCCGGAACACCCGGCGCCGCACCCGGTCCTGGTCGCGCTCCTGGACGTCGAGGAAGCGGATGCTCATGATCCAGCGGGCGCCGCGCGCCTGGACGCGGGTGATCTCGCCCCGGCAGGTCAGGGGGCCGTCCTCGAAGCGGACGGTCAGCGCCATCGTCGTCCCGACGTCGGGCAGCATGCCGAACCCCTCGAAGTGGACGCGCATACCGGCCTCGCTGACGTCCAGGGTCTCGCCCTTGAGCTCGACGGCGCCCAGGCCCCCCTCCACGGGGACGACGACGCGGCCCCGCACCGCCGCCCGGCGCTGGCTGTGCTCGGCCGGCCCCGTCGCGGTGAGCCGCCAGCGCGCGACCGCGCCCCCCTGCACGTCGAGGATCTCCGCCGGCAGCAAGCGGTGGCCGGCGTCGCTGCGCCAGTAGACCTCGACGGCGTCGCCCGGCTTCACGACCGAGCCCTCGACGAACTCGCTCGCGGACGGGCGGACGGAGACGACGCCCTCGTGGACGACCTCCACCCGGGCGCTGACCGCGACGTCGGTGCCGGAGAGCCGCACCTCCACCTCGGTCTGCTCCGCCGGGTGGTCCACGCCGGGAACGCTGCTCATGGTCCTCTTTCGATCATCCGTCGCCCGGTCGGCGTCACCGCGCGACCGCCCCGGGAACGGTATCCGCCGGCGGCGGGCGTCCGGCGGCAGGCGTAGCCGACGCGCCGGGGTGGACCGGTCCCGCTCATCCGGCCGGCTGGGGCTCCGGCTCCCCGGGCGGCAGGGCGCCGGCGCCGACGGCGTTGCGGGTGGTCTTGGCACGGTAGAGCTGCTCGTCGGCCCGGGACATCAGCTCGAGGGGGTAGGCATCGGCACCGGTCGCCGTCGCCACGCCCAGGGAGAGGCTCAGCTGGGCGGCCCCGAATCCGGGGGCCGGAGCAGCCGCGCCTCGCGCCGGAGGTGCTCGGCCACCGCGGTGGCCCGCTCCTCGTCGGCGCCCGGCATGAGCACGGCGAGCTCGTCACCGCCGAGGCGGGCGACCAGGTCCCCGCCGCGCACGCGGGCCGACAGCAGCCCGGCGACCGCACGCAGGGCGTCGTCCCCGCCGCCGTGCCCGTACCGGTCGTTGACGTCCTTGAAGTGGTCGAGGTCGACCAGCACCACGCTGAGCACGTTCCCCCGCTGCCGGGCCCGGGTGCACAGCTCGGCCAGCTCGGCGTCCCACCGGCGGCGGTTGGCCAGCCCGGTGAGCGGGTCTTCGTGGCTGAGCCGCTCCAGCTGGGCCAGCAGCACGCCGGTCCGCTGCTGCTCGCGCTCCAGCCGGACCCGGGTGTGCAGCTCGCGGGTGTCCAGCGCGTAGCGCCGCAGGTGGGCGAGGACCGCGATCACCGACGCGGTGGCGAGGTAGACGGTCACCGCGAGCAGGTCGCCGGGCGGGAGCCCGTCCTCCGCGGTGACGGAGGCCAGCCCGAGGGCGGCCCAGGAGACGGCGACGAGCGCGACCGTCCAGCGCGGCCGGGCGACCATGACGCAGCCGCTGCCGTAGATGGCGAGGGTGAACCCGAGCAGGTGGTAGCGCGGGTCCTCCGAGCGCGTCACCATCCAGGCCACCTCCGCCTGGACGACCGCGAGGACCAGGAACGTGAGCAGCTCGGGCCGGCGGCGACCCAGCGGCAGCCGGCCCAGCGCGACGAGGGCGAGCAGCATCGGGATCTCGCAGAGCAGCCGGACGGCCAGGAAGGTGGCGGCGTTGCTGCTCTCGGTCGCCAGGTCGACCACCGACCACAGGGGCACGGTGACGACCGCGACCCAGCCGACGAGGAGCCCGGCGGTCCGGGCCCGCTCGATCCGCTCCTCGGCGAGCCCCGGGACCTCGCCGGCCAGTTCGGCGGCGGCCCGGCCGCGTGACGGCCGGCCCTCCGCGGCGACGGGCGCCGGGGAGGGCAGCACGTCGCCCCGGCGCAGCACGGCCACCAGGCGCTGGGACATCGAGAGCGGCACGGTTCTGCGATCGGCACCCCGCCCGGTTTCCTGAACGGTTCGCACGCGGACCACCCGTGCGGGTGACCCGGCGCGATCCGCGCAGCTCAGCGGCGGGGTCAGCCGCCGCGGCGGGCGGTGAACGCAGCCACGAAGTCGCGCAGGCTGCGGGTCGGCCGCAGCCAGGCGCCGTCCGGCGGGAGAGCGTCCAGGCGGACCCGGTCGAGGGGCTCGACGAAGGCTCCCGGGACGTCCTCGATGTCGATGAACTCCAGGAGGTCCGAGCCGATCGCGTAGCCGGCCACCTCGCTGAAGGCGACGACGACGACCTCGGTGCCCTGCCGGGCCAGGTCCTCCAGCGGCTCGGCGAAGTTGCGCCCGTCACCGGAGAAGACCACGAGCCGCCGCAGCCGGTGGCTGTGCCCGCGGACGGCGATGTGGTCGAGCATGTCCTGGTCGATGTCGTCGTCCGGCTGGCTCTTCGGCCGGGCGAACACCGAGTACCCGAAGCCGCGGAGCGCCTCGACCCAGCGCTGCAGCGAGCCCGGCTGCGGCGGGATGTTCGCGAAGACGCAGGCCTCGACGTCGGGTGCGTCGGCGGCGCCGTCCCCGCCCACCCCGCCGGCGCCCTCGACGAACCACGCCGCGATGGCGTCGAAGCGCGGCCGGGAGGCCGCAGTCGGTCGGGCGCCGATCACCGTCGACAGGGTCATGTCGATGTTCGGGGCGTCCCAGATGAGCAGATCCAGAGCAGGACGCGACCGGCCGTCGTCGGCGGGGCCGACCGGCTGCTCGGTGGGCTCGGGCGCGGCCTCGGTGGTGTCCAGCACGGGCACAGTCTGCCCGGGCGCGACGGCGCGCGTCCCCGCGGGCGGCAGCGCGCCGGGTCCCGCGGCCCGGGGCGGTCCGGCGGGCGCGGTGGCACGGCGGCCGGGACGGCGGAGGTTCACCCGCGCACGGGGACGGCGCGCCCGGCGATGGCCAGCGCGCAGAGGTCCCCGCCGGCCTCCTTCACCTCACGCATCCACGCAGGCAGCCGCTCGGCGGGCATGGGGTGCCCCAGCAGCCAGCCCTGCGCCAGGTCGCACCCGGCCTCCCGCACCATCCGCAGGTGGTCGGGGGTCTCGATCCCCTCGGCCACCGATCGGATGCCCAGCGTCCGGGTGAGCCCGACGATCGCCGCCAGCACCGCGCCGGTGTCACCGGCCGCGACCCGCTCGGCGGCGGCGAGCAGCGAGCGGTCGATCTTCAGCGTCCCGATGGGCAGCGCGAACAGCTGCGCCAGGGACGACCACCCGGTGCCGAAGTCGTCGATCGCGACGCGGACGCCGAATCCGCGCAGCACCGACAGCTGGTCCTCGGCCCGGGTCGGGTCCTCCGCCACGCTGGTCTCGGTCAGCTCGAGCACCAGCTGGTCGGGCGGGAGCCCGGAGTCCTGCAGGGCCAGGCGCACGTCGCGCACCAGGGTCTCGGTGGAGAAGTGCCGGGCGCTGACGTTCACCGACATCCGCAGGGCGAGGCCCTCGGCGGCCCACTCCGCCGCTTTCCGGGTGGTCTCGCGGAGCAGCCAGCGGGTGATCGGGATGATCTGCCCGGTCTCCTCCGCCACGGAGAGGAAGGTGTCCGGCGAGAGCAGCCCGCGCTCGGGGTGCTGCCAGCGCACCAGCGCCTCCACGCCCTCGATCTCGCCGGTGTCCAGGCGCACGACCGGCTGGTAGTGCACCACCAGCTGGTCGATCGCGTCGCCGCGCAGGCGGGTGGCCACCTCGAGCCGCCACCGGGCCGCCTCGCGCAGCGCCGGGGAGAACAGGTGCACCCGGTCCCGGCCGGAGCTCTTCGCGGCGAACATGGCCGCGTCGGCGTCGCTGAGCAGGTGGTGGGCGTCGCGGACCTCGGGTCGCGCCACCGCCACGCCGATGCTGGCGCTGAGCGGCACGGTGATCTCGCCGGCGGCGAAGGGGCGGCCGAACGCGGACTGCAGCCGGAACGCCAGGGCCGCGGCCTCGGCGCTGTCGCAGCCGTGCGCGAGGACCACGAACTGGTCGGCCCCGAGGCGGGCCACGGTGTCGCCCGGGCGGATCTGCTCGGAGAGCCGGCCGGCGACCAGGCGCAGCAGCTCGTCACCGACCTGGTGGCCCAGCGAGTCGTTGACGGTCTTGAAGGCGTCGAGGTCGACGACGAGCAGCGCGACACCTCCCCCGTGGTCGGCGGTCAGCGCCTCACCGGTGAGTTCGATCAGCCGCGCGCGGTTGGGCAGGCCGGTCAGGTCGTCGTGCTGCGCCCTCCACAGCAGGTCCTGCCGGGCCCGCACCTGGTCGGTGACGTCGTTGTGCGTGACGACGACGCGCCCCTCGCGGTCGACCCGGGTCGCCTGGAGGTGAAACCAGCAGGTGCCCTGCCGCGTCCGGCACGAGTAGTCGAAGGCGAACGTGCGGCCGTCGGAGCTCGACGTGTCGGCCAGCAGCCCCCGCAGCCCCTCGGCGAGCCCGGCGTGCTCCTGCGGCGCCAGGCCACGCGTCATGACCGTCAGGTAGTCCTCGCCCTCGCGGCCCGGCCAGGAGGTCTCGGGGAGCAGCTCCTCGCTGCTGCGCACCCACGCCCGGTTGGTGGAGAGAATCCTGCCGTCGGGCCCGACCAGCACGGTGGGCGAGGGCAGCGCCTCCAGCACCGCGGTGAGCCCGCGGATCTGGTCGTCGCGCTCCTGGTCGGTGCGCCGGCGCACGTCGATGTCGCGGAAGAGCACCGCCGCCCCGGCGGAGTCGGGGAACATCCGCACCTCGTACCAGCGCGATCCGGGCTCGTAGAAGAACTGGAACTCCCGCGGCCGACCGTCGGCGAGCAGCTCGCGGTACCGCTCCTCGGCGAGCGAGCCGCGCAGGGCGGGGAAGGCGTCGCGGGCGTCCCGGCCGAGCAGCTCGTCGGCCCGGTGCCCGAGCAGCCGCTCGGCGGCCTGGTTGAGGTAGTTGAAGCGCCCCTGCCCGTCCAGGCGGTAGACCGCGTCGGGAACGCCGCTCAACGGGTCGGGCCGGCCCCCCGGGGACCGGTCGTCACCTGGTTGCACGCTGCCCGCTCTCGTCCAGTTGGTCGTCCAGCGCGCTCGCGCGGACGCCGGGGGCACGGGCCGCTCGCGAAGACGACGGGCAGCACCTGAGCCGTCCCCGAGAGTAGTAGTTCGCGACGGTTCCTTCAGGGGGCGGCGACCTCGGACCGCCGGACGATCTCCGCCACGCCGGTGCCGGCGGGCAGCGTGCCCAGCACGGTCCCGGCCTCTCCGCCCAGGCGGGAGGCGCAGAAGGCCTCCGCGACCGCCGTCGGCGCGTGGCGCAGGAGCAGCGAGCCCTGCAGGCAGAGCGCCAGCGATCCGGCGATGCGGCGGGCGCGGAACGGCAACCCCTCCGGGTCGCCGAGCTCGGCATGCAGCCGCTTCACCGCGTCGTCGAACCTGCGGTCGGCGCCCCGGGCCAGCTCCAGCTCGGCGGTGACGGCGGCCAGCGACTCGGAGCTGCGGCCCAGCGCCCGGAGCACGTCGAGGGCGATGACGTTGCCCGAGCCCTCCCAGATGGAATTCAGCGGCGCCTGCCGGTACAGCCGCGGCAGGCCGGACTCCTCGACGTAGCCGTTGCCGCCGAGCACCTCCATCGCCTCCGCGACCACCCCGGGAGCGCGCTTGCACACCCAGTACTTCGCGGCCGCCCCCGCGAGGCGGAGGAAGGCGGCCTCGCCGTCGTCCACCGCCGCGGCCAGCCGGACCGCCAGCGCCGTCGCGGCCTCGCTCTCCACGGCGAGGTCGGCCAGCACGTTCTGCATGAGCGGCTGGTCGGCCAGCAGCGCACCGAACGCGCGGCGGTGCCGGGCGTGGTGGCCGGCCTGCGTGAGCGCCGCCCGCACCGTGGCGGCCGACCCGAGCACGCAGTCGACACGGGTCATGTTGACCATCTCGATGATCGCGGGAACGCCCCGCCCGGGCTCGCCGACCAGCCACCCGGTCGTGCCGTCGAACTCCACCTCGCTGGAGGCGTTGGAGCGGTCGCCGAGCTTGTCCTTGAGCCGCTGCAGCCGGAAGACGTTGCGGCTGCCGTCGGGCAGCACCCGCGGTACGAGGAAGCAGGAGACGCCCTCCTCGAGCTGGGCCAGGACCAGGAAGAGGTCGCTCATCGGCGCGCTGGTGAACCACTTGTGCCCGGTGAGCCGGTAGGTGCCGTCGGGCTGCGGGACGGCGCGGGTGGTGTTCGCGCGGACGTCGGAGCCGCCCTGCTTCTCGGTCATCCCCATGCCGGCCACGAGCCCCCGCTTCGCGGCCGGGTCGGCGAGGCCGAACTCGTAGGCCCGCGCGGTCAGCCCGGGCTCGTACCGCGCGGCCGGCTCGGGCGCCCGGCGCAGGGCGGGCACCACCGCGTAGGTCATCGTCGTCGGGCAGCCGTGGCCCATCTCGACCTGGGTCCACCCCAGGTACCCGACGGCGCGGCGGACGTGCGCGTGCGGAGCGGGGTCCGCCCACGGCGCGCCCGCCAGGCCGTGCTCGAACGCCGTCCGCACGAGCTCGTGCCAGGCGGGGTGGAACTCCACCTCGTCCACGCGGTGGCCGTAGCGGTCGTGGGTGCGCAGCCGCGGCGGGTTCTCGTTCGCCAGCCGGCCCCACTCCTGCGCCTGCTCGCTGCCGGCGAGCCGGCCGAGCCCGGCGAGCGACGCCAGGGTGGCCTCGTCGGCGTGCCGGCGGCACGCGTCGGCGAGCGCGGCGTCCCCGGCGATCGGGTCGTGCCCGACCAGCGGCGGGACCTGGTTGGTGACGTCGTGGGTGGCGGGCATGACGGCACGGTAATCCAGGCGCACCCCCGGCCCGGGCCGCCGATCCGCGGACCAGGCGAGCGCTCAGCCGCGGACCAGGCGCGCCAGGGCCAGGCGGGCGGCGGGGGCGTAGGCCAGGACGAGCGGCGCCGGCCCGGTCAGCCGCAGCCCGGTGGTCGCCCCGCCGTCGGGACCCTCGGCCACCCAGTGCAGCAGCCGCACGCCCAGCGGGCCCACCGCCACGCGCCACGACCACCGGCGGGCGGCCTCGTCGACCTGCTCGACGGTGAAGGGCACCGCCAGCCCCAGCGGGCCGCGCACGCGACCGGTGACGCCGGGAGCCAGCCGGTCGACCGGCAGCTCCACACCGATGATCTGCGGCGACCACCCCGGCCACCGGGCGGGGACGGCGTAGCGCTCCCAGACCTCCGCCGGCGCTGCGGTCCCGGTCGCGTGCAGGGTCAGCGTCGTCACCGCCGGGAGGTGCCCACGCCGGACGGGGCGGACACCTGCGCCCTCAGGCCGCGGGGCCGCCCAGCAGCAGCGCGCGGAGCAGGTGCATCGCCATCGTGACGGACCGTTCCCGCACCGCCGTCCGGCTGCCCGGGACGGCGAGCGAGCGCTCCTCGGCTCGGTCCGGCCCGACGACGCAGAGGTGCACCGTGCCCACGGGCTTGGCCTCCGTGCCACCGCCGGGACCGGCGATTCCGGTGATGCCCACCCCGATGTCGGCGCCGAAGCGGGCGCGGACGCCGTCTGCCAGCGCGCGGGCCACCTGCGGGCTGACCGCACCGTGCTCCGCGAGCAGCTCGCCGGGCACCCCGACGAGCGCTTCCTTGGCCTCGTCGGCGTAGGCGGTCACCCCGCCCAGCACCGCGGCGGAGGAGCCGGGCCGCTCGGTGAGCCGGGCGACCAGCAGCCCGCCGGTGCACGACTCCCCGGCGGCGATCGTCAGCCCCTGCCCGGCGAGCGCGGTGGCGACCAGGTCGTCGAGGGTGGGGCCGGTGGAGAAGAGCGTGGCCGCGTACCGCTCGGCCAGGAGCGCCGCGAACCGGTCGTACGCCGGCTGGGCCGCTGCCGCGAACCGGGTCACGATCTCCAGCTCGCCCTCCCGGAGGCACGTGGTGATCTCCAGGCCGCCGAGCTCCGGCTCGAGCTCGCGCAGGGTGGCCGCCAGCTGGGCCTCGAGCGTCCCCCACAGCCGCAGGGTCTCCTGGCGCAGCTCCGCGGCTCCCGCCAGCGCGGCCCGGGTCGGCGCCGCCGCGACGGCCGCCGGCCACATGCCCCGCAGCTCGCCCGGCGGGCCGGGCAGCACGAGCACCGGGGGCCCGGTCCGGCCGGCCGCGGGCGGGACGACGAGGCCGGGGGCGGTGCCGACCGGTTCCAGCACGGTGGCCCCGTCGGGCACCAGGGCCTGCTTGCGCACCCCCGCCGCGGTCGACGCCGGGTCGGCCCGCCAGCCGCGGCGGGCCATCAGCCGCTCCACGATCCGGCCGATCCGCTGCTCGAGGGCGGGATCCACCGCCAGGTCGCGGCCCTGGAACCCACCCACCACCTGGGCGGTGAGGTCGTCGGCGGTGGGCCCCAGCCCGCCGGTGGTGATCAGCAGGTCGACGCCGGTGCCGGAGAGGAAGGACAGCGCGGCCACCAGGTCCTCGGGCCGGTCGCCCACGACGACGACGTGGCCGACGTCGGCACCGAGGCGCCGCAACTGCTCGGCCAGCCAGGGGCCGTTCCGGTCGGCCACCCGGCCGGTGAGGACCTCGGTCCCGGTGACGACGACTCCGGCGCGCGTGACCACGGACCGACCCTAGGGGCGCCGGCCCGCTCCGGCAGACGCAGGTGCACCCTCCTCCGGGTGGCGTGCGGACGGCCGGCCCCGGCGCCGCTAGCGTGCTGGGCGCACCGCCGTCGACCGGTGGTCCCGCCGGAGCCCGACCTGGAGGCACCCGTGAGCACGCCGTCCGAGCAGCAGACCCCCACGACCGGCGCGGGCCCCGCGCAGTCGTCGACCCAGGAGATCCCGGTGCCCGCACCGGCCTCCGGCGGCCCGACGACAGTGCAGCAGCTCCCGCCGCCCTCGGCGCCGGTCCGCCCGCCCGCGGCGCAGGCCGGCCCGGCCACGGCTCCGGGCGGCTCGACCGCGGTGCAGCCCGGCCCGGTTCCGGCGCCCACCGGCGCCGCCCAGCCGACGGGCCCGGTCGACTTCGTGCCCGGCCTGCCGGGCCTGGGGGCACCGGCCGCTCCCCCGGCCGCGGCCGACGGTCCCGCGGAGCAGCCGCGTGCCCGGCGGGACCGCACCCCGCTGGTCGGCGCCGGCCTGGTGGCGCTCGCCCTGGTGCTCCTGGAGCTCGGCCTGTCGCTGCGCTTCGGCACGGAGTCGGCGTGGTCGGCCATCCCGCTGTGGTCGGCCTTCGCCACCGCCTGCACCCTGCTGGGGCTGGCCGCGTTCGCCGGGGCGCTCGGCGCCGGCCGGCGGCTGGGCGCCCGGACGGGGTGGCGGATCGCCGCGGGAGGGCTGACCGGCCTGGCGGTCTTCTGGATGCTGGTCGTGCTGCCCGGCGCCGGGACCGACCGGGGCTTCCTGCTCACCGCCGCGCTCGGCGCCCTCGGCGGGGCGCTGTGGCTGGCCACCGGCCGCGAGGACCGGTCCACGGAGGGCGGGGCACCGTCCCGCGGGTGACCCGCCGGTCAGCCGCGGCCCCGGCCGTTGCCGTTCCCGTTGCCGTTCCCGTTTCCGTTGCCGCTCCCGCCGCCGTTGCCGTTCCCGCGGCCGCTCCCGGGCGGGTCGTCCTCCTCCGCCTCGTCGCCGTCCTCCCCCTCGTCCCCGTCGTCGTCCCCGACCGGCACCGGGGCGGGGGCCGCGGGCTGTTCCGGCGCGGGCGCGACCGGGGCGGGGACGGGCTCCGGCGCCGGGTCCGGGGGCGCGATCGCGTAGGTGACGGTCACGACGGTGCCGGGGGCGACGGCGCCCACCGGCGCGAGCTCCAGCACGTGGTCGGGGGGGACGGCGGCGCTCTCCCGGCCGACGAGCTCCACGCCCAGGCCGGCAGCGGCCAGTTCGGCCTCCACCTCGGCCACCGGGCGGCCGACGAAGTCGCCGGCCGCGAGCACCACGGGCTCCGGGGCCTCGCTGGTGCCGCCACCGGGATCGGCCGGGGCGTCCCCCCACACCTGCAGGGCGGCGATGCCCAGGCCCACACCGACGACGAGGGCCACCAGCGGCGCGAGCAGGCGCAGGCGTAGCGCGCGCGACGCGGGCGCCGGGACGTCGAGCAGCCGGGTGCCGGCCGGCCGGGCCACCGGCGGCAGCAGCCGGCCGGCGCGGACGTCGTCGACGGCGTCCCGGAAGGCGGCCCCGTCGGGGAAGCGCTCGGCCGGGTCCTTGAGCAAAGCGCGGTCGACGAGGGTGCGCACCTGATCCGGGACGTCGGCGGGCAGCGGCGGCGGCTCGTCCCGGAGCTGGCGCAGCGCGATCTGCACCGAGTTCTCGCCGTCGAAGGCGCGGTGCCCGGCGAGGCACTCGTAGCCGATCATGCCCAGCGCGTAGACGTCGCTGGCCGGCCCCGCCTTGCTGCCCCCGGCCTGCTCCGGGGAGAGGTAGTGAGCGGTGCCGACGACCTGGCCGGTCTGGGTGAGCGGCGCGCTGGCGGCGGACCACGCGATGCCGAAGTCGGTGATCTTCACCGTGCCGTCGTCGCCGACCAGCACGTTGCCCGGCTTCACGTCCCGGTGCACCAGCCCGGCGGCGTGCGCCGCCGCCAGGGCGGCCGCCGTCTGGTGGAGCACGTCGAGCGTCCGGTCGACCCCGAGCCGCCCCTCCCGGGCCAGCACCTGGGCCAGCGACTCCCCCTCGACCAGCTCCATGACGAGGTAGGCCAGGGCCTCGCCGTCGGCGGCGGTGGACTCGCCGTAGTCGAAGAGCGCGGCGATGTTGCGGTGCGTCAGCGCTGCGGTGTGCTGCGCCTCCGCCCGGAACCGCGCGAGGAAGGTGGCGTTGCCGGTGTACTCGCTGCGCAGCACCTTGACCGCGACGGCCCGCTGCAGGACGACGTCGCGGCCCCGCCAGACCTGCCCCATGCCCCCGGACGCGAGCAGCGACCGCAGCTCGTAGCGGCCACCGAGCAGGCTCGACGACGGCCGGTGGGCGGAGGTCACTGCTCCGTGGCGGGGCTCGACGAGTCCGTGGTGGGGGTGGCGCTGGTCGTGCTGGGCGCGGTCGTCGTCGTGGGCGTGGTGGTCCGCTCCGGGCCCGCCCCGGTGGTCGGGGTGGGGGTCGCCGGGAGGCTGGGCGTCGTGGTGGCCGTGGAGGTGCCGGCGTCAGTGCTCCCATCCGTGGCCGTGCCGGGGCCGGTGCCGGTGCCGGTGCCGGTGCCGGTGCCGGTGCCGGTGCCGGTGCCGGTGCCGGTGCCGGTGTCCGTGTCCGCGCCGGTCGTGGGCGCGCGGGTTTCGGTGGTCGGCGCGGCGCTGGAGACCCCCGCGCGGTCGACGGCGGCGCCGGTCACCGCCGGCGCCCGCGGGCGGTCCCGCTGCTCGGTGGCGGCGGCGTAGCGGACGACCACGCGGTCCCCGGCGCGCAGCGGGCGACCGGCCGGCTCGACCCCGGTGACCCGGTCGGGGGCGACGTCGTCGCGCACCTCGGCGCGGACGGTGACGGTCAGCCCGAGGTCCGCCAGCCGCTCGGCCACCTCGCCCACCGGCCGGCCCACGAAGTCCGCCTCCTCGAGCACGATGCTGCCGTCGATCCGCTCCCCGGCCGCGGCGGCGGTGCTCGGCGTCCCGCCCTGGGTGAGCGCCTGCAGCAGGGTGGCGGTGATCGCGGCACCGGCCAGCAACCCGATGAGGGGCAGCAGCACGACCGCCAGCCGGCCGCGCCGCCGCGGGACCGGCGGGCGGGCCGCTCCGGCACCGGGGCGCCGCGCCGGGGAGGACGCGCCCGCGGGACGGGCGGGTGCCGAGCGACGCCGCCGCGGCACGGCGTCCACGGCCACCGTGCCCGGGTCGGGACGGCGACCGGCCCGCACCTCGGCCACGGCGGCGGCGAAGCTGGCGCCGTCGGGGAACCGCGCGCCGGGGTCCTTGACCAGCGCGCGGCCGATCAGCGTCCGGACGCCGGGGGGCAGCTCGCCGGGCAGCGGTTCGGGGTCCTGCTGGACCTGCTTGAGCGCGATGGTGACGGCGTTGTCGCCCTCGAACGCCGGGTGCCCGGTGAGGCACTCGTAGCCGATCAGCCCGAGGGCGTAGACGTCGCTGGCCGGCGTGGCGTGCCGCCCCTCGGCCTGCTCGGGGGAGAGGTACTGCGGCGTGCCGATGACCTGGCCGGTGCGGGTGAGGGCGACGCCGCGCGCCGACCAGGCGATGCCGAAATCGGTGATCTTCACGGCGCCGTCGGGGCGGACCAGGATGTTGCCGGGCTTGACGTCGCGGTGCACCAGCCCGCTGCGGTGCGCCTCGGCCAGGGCGGCGGCGGTCTGCCCGAGCAGCGACAGCGTCGTCTCCGGGTCCAGCCGCCCCTCCCGGCGCAGCAGTGCCGACAGCGGCTCGCCCTCCACGAGCTCCATCACCAGGTAGGCGAGCGTCTCCCCCGAGCCGTCGCGGGCGGTCTCCTCGCCGTAGTCGTAGACGGCGGCGATGCCGGGGTGGTTGAGCCCGGCGGCGTGCTGGGCCTCGGCCCGGAAGCGGGCGACGAAGGTCGGGTCGCCGGTGTACTCGCTGCGCAGGACCTTCACCGCGACCGGGCGGTGCAGGGCGGCGTCGTGCCCGCGCCAGACCTGCCCCATGCCGCCGGCGGCGATGAGCTGCTGCAGTTCGTAGCGGTTCCCCAGGCGCCTGCGTCCTGGTTCCACCACGGGGGTCACTCCTCGTCCGTCCGGCCCTGCGCACGGGCCGTGGCGCCGCGCAACTGGGTCATCGTCCACCACCGCCGAGGATGCCCCCTCACGCCCCTTCTACCCCACCCGCCACACCGGCGCGCCGGTTGCAGTTCGCGCACGGAGGGCTACACGCCCGCCGCCGCACGCGGACAGGGGCACGAACGGCCGTCGTCCTCGGGGAGCGACCGTCGTCGTCCTCGCGGTGTGCGCCCCTCCTCGCCGCACACCGCGAGGACGGGGGGGCGCCCCCCCCCCCCCCCCCCCCCCCCGCCCCCCACGGCCGCATGGCGAGGCCGGCCCCGCACGCGGGCGCGCCCCCGCCTGGCAAGGTGATCGCCGACAGGGCCGCGCCGTGCGGCCGACCGCGACCGGAAGGCGGGGCGCCGATGCCCGACACCGTGACCCGGGAGGACGCCGACGGCGTCGCGACCCTCACCCTGCTGCGCCCGGGCCTGACCCACGCCTCCCGCGCCGACCTGCTGGCCGCGGTGCGCGACGTCGCGGCGGACGACTCGGTGCGCGCGGTGCTCCTCACCGGCACCGGGCGCGCCTTCTGCGTCGGGCAGGACCTGGGCGAGCACCTGGCGGAGATGCAGGGGGGCGCCGAGGCCCCGCTGTCGGTGGTGGAGCGGGAGTACAACCCGCTGGTGCTGGCGCTGGCCGGCCTGCGGGTGCCGGTCGTCGTGGGCATCAACGGCGCCTGCGCCGGGGCGGGGCTGGGCCTGGCCCTCGCCGGTGACCTGCGGGTGGCCGCTGCCGGCGCGAAGTTCACCACCGCGTTCACCGGCATCGGGCTCTCCAGCGACTCGGCGCTGGCGTCCCGGCTCGTGCACAGCGTGGGCGGCTCGCGCGCCGCCGAGCTCCTGCTGCTGCCCGAGCCCTTCCTGGCCGAGACCGCCGCCGAGTGGGGACTTGTGCACCGCGTCGTGGCACCGGAGCAGGTGCTGCCGGAGGCGCAGGCGCTGGCGGCCCGGCTGGCCGCGGGGCCGACCGCCGCGTACCGGGCGGTGAAGACGGTGCTGGCCACCGCGGCCACCGACTCCCTGGAGGAGACGCTGGCGCTGGAGGGGCGGCTGCAGACGGAGGTCGGGCAGTCCGCCGACCACCGCGAGGCCGTCGAGGCCTTCATGGAGAAGCGCGCGCCGCGGTTCACCGGCCGCTGAGGCGGCCGGGCCGCGGGGTTCGTGCACCTGCCGCCGGGCGGGCGGGTCCGGGCCGGCGGCAGGGCGTCAGGGGGTCGCCGTCGTCGGCGACCGGTTCACCGGGCGAGCGCGGCGCAGGCCGGGCAGACGTCGGGGGCCTGCAGCGGCCACGGCTGCTCGGGGGTGACCCGGGCCAGCGAGCCGCAGACGGTGAGCTCGCAGGCGCTGTCCACCTCGGCCGGCGGCCGGTGCAGCTCCACGGCGTGCCACAGCGCGGCGGTCGGGCCGTGGGCGCGGCTGCGGGCGGCGGCGAACGCGGTGGTCTGCAGCATCATGCGGAAGACGTCGGCAGCGCGGCGGCCGCAGGTGACGGTCTGCGGGGGGTTGCTCACCCCGAGGGGTGAGCCCCGGGGGCGGGGTGCAGGATCGGGGCATGGAGCTCACCAAGCACGGGCACGCCTGCGTGGTCCTCTCCGACGGCGAGCGCCGGCTGGTCATCGACCCCGGCGCGTTCACCGACCCGGTCGCGCTCGACGGCGCGACGGCGGTGCTGGTCACGCACGAGCACGCCGACCACTTCGTCGCCGACCGGCTGCGGGCTGCGCTGGAGGCCACGCCGTCGCTGGAGGTGTGGACCAACCGGTCCGTGGCGGCCGCGCTCGAGGGGGCCGGGAGTCGCGTGCACGTGGTCGGGGCCGGCGACGCGGTGACGATCGCCGGGTTCGAGGTGCAGGTGCACGGCGAGCTGCACGCGGAGATCCACCCCGAGCTGCCCCGGGTGGCCAACATCGGCTTCCTCGTCGACGAGCAGGTGTTCCACCCCGGCGACGCCTTCACCGTGCCGGGCACGCCCGTCCCGACGCTGCTGCTGCCGCTGCACGCGCCGTGGTCGCGCACGGCCGACGTCATCGACTACGTGCGGGAGGTGCACGCCGACCAGGCGTTCGCCGTGCACGACGGGCTGCTCAACGACACCGGGCTCGGGGTGCTGAGCGGGTTGCTCGGGGAGCGCGGCCCGGGGACCCCGACGCCGTACGCGCGGCTGGCGCCCGGGGAGTCCGTCGAGCTCTGAGCCCGACGGCGCCCCGGGGCGCGGTCAGCGGACGGCGCCGCGCTTCGACCGGCCGGAGATCCCTTCCGCGACGCCCACCAGCAGGACGGCCGCAACGACGGCGACGACGAAGCCGATCACGTTCAGCTCGAAGATGGTCCCGCTGCCGATCAGGCTGGCGATGATCCCGCCGATCAGCGCGCCGACGACACCCAGGGCGATCGTGCCCAGGAAGCCGAGGTGCTGCTTGCCCGGCGTGATCAGCCGAGCCAGCACACCGATGACGAGCCCGATGACGATCAGTCCGAGAAGGTCCCAGATCACAGTTGCTCTCCTTCGTCCGTCCGGTGCCGCAGCGACCCCGGTCCGGGCCGGGTGCGCACACCGGCGCTCGGCGTGACCACTACCCCTACACTTTGCAGCGATGCGTCATTTCCTGGATAGAGGTGGCGATCACGGCCTGGCAGGAGGTAGTGGCGCGAGAGCGTGGTCGGGCCCCGTCACCGGCTGCGCGCCCACGGCCCGCTGGAGCGGGCGCAGCACCGCCGGTCAGCCGCGCCCGGCCGCCTGCGCCACGTGCTCGGGCACCTTGGCGAGCTCTGCGTCGACGGTGCGCTGCACCAACCGGCGCACGGCGTTCCGCGTCAGCCGGCGGACCACCCGGCTCCCACCGGTGGGCTCGTGCCCGATGGTGATCGACACGTGCGTGCCGCCGTCGGCGGTGTCGGTGAGCTCGATCTCCGTCGTCCACGTCTCGGGCGTGAGCTCCAGGCGGGTGCCGACCCGCGACTGCGGCTCCCAGGTCACGATCTCGCCGCGGGGTGCGCCGGCCCGGGGAGCGGCCCCCGCGAGCTCTCCGGGGGCGCAGACGAAGGTGGTGCCGACGCCGGGGCTGCCGGCGCGGTCCAGCACGTAGGAGACGTCGCAGACGGCGCAGTAGGGCTCGAGCACCGCCAGCGCGCGCCAGACCTCCGCACGGCGCTGAGGCACCTCCCGGGCACCGGTCGCGGTGGTGCGCACGTCAGCGCCCACCCACGGAGACCTCGAACTCCACCTGGCTGACGTCCGGCCGCAGCCGGGAGAAGCTGTGCACCTGCGGCCGGCCGCCGCTGTCGCGCACCGTCGTCCGGACGACGAGCAGCGGCGAGCCGGCCACCACGCCGAGCGCGTCGGCCTCGTCGGGGGCGGCGGTGCCGACGTCCACCACGATGCGGGCGTGGGCGAGGTCCGCGGAGTACTCCCGGCGCAGGTAGTCGTAGAGCGAGCCCTGGCTGAAGTCCGCGTCCACGGCCCCGGGGTAGGCGTCGGCCGGCAGGAAGCTGTGCGCGACGTGGTTGGGGGTGCCGTCGACGCTGCGCAGCCGCACCAGCTCCACGACGTCGGACGCCGGTTCCAGCTTCAGCTCGGTGGCCACGAGCGCCGGCACCGGCACGACCCGCTGGGTGAGCACCGCCGTGCCGACCTGGGCTCCCTGCTCGGTCATCACCGAGTTGAAGCCCGCGATGCGGTGCACGAAGCTCTCGCGGTACTCGTGCCGGATGGCCGGGCGGGTCACGTAGGTACCCCGGCCCTGCTCGCGCACGAGGTGCCCGTCGGCGACCAGCCCGTCCACGGCCCGGCGCAGCGTGATGCGGCTGACCCCGTACTCGGCGCAGAGGACCGGTTCGGGCGGGAGCAGCGTGAGCTCGGGCAGTGCGGCGACCCGACGGCGCAGGTGCTCGCGGACCGACAGGTACTTCGGTCCCGCCCCGGCATTCACCACGGGGCCAAAGGTACTGCCCGAGGAGACGTCTGGTCGTCATGTCGTATGGGACGTCACATCCCGTGAGCGGCGGTGTGCATCATGCAACCAACGTGACGGTCCGCGGTGCGGCGGCTGGCAGGGACCCGACCGGCGACCGATGATCACCGGGTGACCGACTCACCGGACTGGCGGAGGCGCAGGTGGGAGGCCACCCACCAGCGCATCTTCGAGACCGCCGTGGGGCTCTTCGAGACCGAGGGCTTCGACCAGGTGAGCGTCAGCCGCCTCGCCACGGCGGCGGGGGTCTCGGTGCCCACCTTCTACGCGCACTACCCGAGCAAGGAGCACGTCGTGATGCGGCTCATGGCGCCGGCGCAGGTGGCCGCGCTCATCGCCGCGCAGCCGGCCCACCTGCCCCTCGCGGTGCGCATCCGCCGGGCGGCGGTCGAATCGCTCACCGGGATCGGGGCCGAGGTGCGTGACCAGCTGCACGCGCGCTGGCAGATCATCGCCGGGAGCAGCTCGCTGCGGCACCGTGCCGGGGAGTTCGACCGGATCACCGCGACGATGGTCGCCGAGGCATGCGCGGACGGAGGGCGGCCGCGGCCGGCCGATCTCGTGGTGGCCAGCGCCTACCTGGCCGCCTACACGACGGGGCTGCTCACCTGGGCCGACGGCGACGGCGAGCACACGCTCGAGGAGTGCATCGAGGCCGCCTTCGACGCACTCGCCCGGGCCTAGGTTCGGAGCACGGCGACTCGCGGGGGGCGGTTCCCGGCCCGCCGTGCGACATCGCCGTGCCGAGGCCCGCGGTCCGATCGCACGGGAGTCCAGCCGCGTCACCGGACCTCCAGCCGCACCGTGACGCGGCTCGACGTCCGCTGGAGCGGCTGGACGTGCTGACGCCGGTCAGCGCCCGGGGGCCCGGAGCTCCACGACCGTGACCTCCGGGCGGGCCCCGACCCGCATCGGCGGGCCCCAGTACCCGGCCCCCGAGGTCACGTACAGCTGGGTGTCGCCGTGCCGCGACCAGCCCTCGACCGCGGGCTGGTCCAGCCGCACGGCGTGGTCGAAGGGCCACAGCTGCCCGCCGTGGGTGTGCCCCGAGAGCTGCAGGTCCACCCCGGCGGCCGCGGCCTGCTCCACCTGCACCGGCTGGTGGGCCAGCAGGACCACGGGCGTGCTGCCGTCCCGGCCGTCCAGCGCGGCGTCCAGGTCCGCGCCGTGGCCGGGCAGTCCCGAGGCGGCCGCCGTCCGGTCGTCGATCCCGGCGAGGTCGAAGGACGCGCCGCCGCGGCGGATCGCCACCCGCTCGTTGCGGAGCACGTCCACGCCCAGGGTCGGCAGGTGCCGCATCCAGGCCTGGGTGTCGACGAAGTACTCGTGGTTGCCGGTGACGAAGTAGACGCCCTGCTCGCTGACCAGGTCCGCCAGCGGGGCGACGTCCTCCCGCAGCTCGTCGACCCCGCCGTCGACCAGGTCGCCGACGATGGCCACGACGTCGGGGCGCTGCTCGTTGACCAGCTCGACCACCCGCTCGAACCGCCGGCCGCCGTAGGTCGCCGACAGGTGGCCGTCGGAGAAGGTGACGATCCGCAGCCCGTCCAGCGCCGGGTCCAGCCCGCGCAGGGTCACCGGGACGCGCCGCACCACCGGCGCCGAGTTGGCGAAGTACGCGCCCGTCCCGGCGGTGCCCAGCGCGACCGCGCCGGCGGTCACCGCCAGACCCCGGGCCAGGAAGCGCCGCCGGTCGATGACATTGCCGTCCTCCCGGACGGCACCGCCACCAGGTGCCGTCCCCGACTCGAGCAGAGCCGCTGCGACGTCCCTGCGCGGAGGCCTCCGGCCCCCACTCGGGACGACCTCGGTCTGCACCTCGCCGTCCGCACCGCCGTGCACCCCGCCGTCCTCCCGGACGGCACCGCGGTGCACACCGCCGTCCTCCCGGACGGCACCGCGGCCAGGTGCCGTTCCCGGCCCGTGCGGAGCCGCTGCGTCCAGCCCTCGCGAAGGCCTCCGGCCCTCACTCGGCAGGACCGGAGTACTCACCCGGCGCCCGATCAGGGCGTTCCCCAGCAGGCGGACCGGTTCCAGGACGACCAGCGCTAGCACGGCGTAGAGGGCGATGCCCAGCCAGCTGTAGCCGATCCAGCTCAGCGGGGCGGCGGCCTCGATCGGGAGCAGCCCGCGGGAGAGCAGCGCCGCCACCGGCAGCACGGCCATGACCACGGTGAGCGCGGTCAGCCGGCGGCGCAGCCGGCCGGGCCCGGTGGTGCTCCGGACCAGCCGGAACCACAGGTAGGCGTGCAGCAGCGCCACGGCCAGCAGGACGACGGTCCCGAAGCCCAGCAGACCGATGAGGGACAGGGGGGGACCTCCGGCGGACGGGATGGTGCGGCGGGACCGGACGGTGCGCGCCGGTGCAGAGGATGGACGACGGACGGCGGTGCGGCGTTCCCGGGTGGGATCAGCCGCTGCGGCCCAGCCGCGAGGACAGCGCGAACGCGAGCTTGGACGCCCGCGGCGACGGGCGGGCGCCGGCGGCCACCAGCACCTCCCCGACGGCGGCGAGCACCGCCTCGGGCCCGTCGACGAGCTCGACCTCCAGCTCCCGCCAGCTGCGCACCTCGGGTGCTCCTCCGGCGGTGCCGGCGGCCACCGTCGCCGTGACCGTGTCGTCGGCCAGCTCGGCCAGCACCCGGCCCGCCGCGTCGCGCAGCGCCGTCACCACCCGCCGGGTGCGCATCGTCACGACCGGCGCAGGCACCTCCCCGGCCAGGAGGCCGCCGATCACGTCGAGGAGCTCGGCCGGGGCGACGTCGGTGCCGTCGGCCAACGGCGCGTGCAGCTCGCGGCGGGCTGCGCCGGCGGGCAGCTTGAGGTGCCAGCCCTCGTCCGGTCCGCCGGTGCGGCGGCGCAGCGTGACCCGGGTGCGCACCAGCCGGAGGTCCGCGGTGTCGTGGTAGACCGCCGCCAGCTCGTGCGTCACCGGCCCGGCGACGGCCGCGACGCCGGGGACCCCGTCGAGGGCGGGCACGGCGAACTCCCCGTCGACGTCGAACTTGCGCTCGATCTCGAGCTGCTCGGCGACCACGCGCCCGACCGTAGGGCACCCCGCCGGGCGGCAGCTCCCCGGTGCCCTGGTTAGCGTGGCGGGCATGGCCCCGCCCCGCGACCACCGCCGGTGGGCCGTCGCGGCGGCCGTCCCGTGGGCGGTCTGGGCGGTGCTGCGCCGCACGGGGACCGAGCGGGGCTTCCCCCTGGTGCCCGCGCTCGCCTTCACCCCGTACGCCGCCGGCACCGCCGTGCTGCCGTTGGCGGTGGCCGTGCGGGCCCGGTCGCGCACCGGCTCCCTGCTCGCCGCCGCATCGGCTGCGGTGCTCGCCGCGGCGGTGCGCTCGCACCGGGGCCGGCCCGCGGTCGCACCCCCACCGGCGGGCCGGCGGCTGCGGATCGCCACGGTGAGCCTGCGGCGGGGGCTGGTCCCCGCCGAGGCGGTCGTCGAGCTGGTCCGCCGGCACGAGGTCGACGTCTTGTCGGTGCAGGAGCTCACCCCCGAGGCCGAGCAGCGGCTGCTCGCCGCCGGGCTGGCCGAGCTGCTGCCGCACGCCCACGTCGTCCCGGCGCGGCCGGGCAGCGAGCCGGCGGCCTCCGGAGCGGTCTGGAGCCACCTGCCGCTGGACGCCCGGAGCGCGGTGCCGGGCGGGTTCGAGCAGCCCGCGGTGCGGCTCCCGGGTGGGCCCGGGCCGGAGGTGGAGGTGACCGCGGTGCACACCCGTCCCCCGGCCACCTCCCCGGCCGCCGTCCGCGGGTGGGCCGAGGACCTGGCCGCGCTCCCCGGCCCCGACCCGGCGGTCCTGCGGATCCTGGCGGGTGACTTCAACGCCACGCTGGACCACGCGGCGCTGCGCGCGGTCCTGCGCCGGGGGTACCTGGACGCCGCGCGCGCCGTCGGCCGCGGGCACGTGCGGACCTGGAGCCCGCTGCGCTCCCCGGTGCCGCGGCTGGGTCTGGACCACGTGCTCGTGGACCCGCGGCTCGCCGTCGCCGGCTGCCGGTTCGTCCCCGTGGCGGGCAGCGACCACCGGTCGGTCGTGGTGGACCTGGTGCTGCCCGGCGGCTGAGCGCCCGGCCGCCGATGTTCACCGAGCCCGCCCGCTGGGCAGCCCCGACGTGGTGGCGCGCGACGAGGCGCGCCCCACGGAGGGAGCCGGGCCATGTTGAGCGAGCACGAGGTCACCGCCGCGATCGGCAGCACCGCGTACGGCGACGGCGGCGACAAGCTGGGCACCGTCGAGCACTTCTTCGTCGACGACCGGACCGGGGAGCCGACCTGGGTGGCGGTGACCACCGGGCTGTTCGGCACCCGCCACTCGATCGTCCCGGCCCGGGAGGCGTCCTGGGAGGACGGCCGGTTGCGCCTGCCCGTCACGGCGGACGCGGTGACGAGCGCCCCGGCCGTGGAGGGCGCCCACCTCGACCCGGGGGACGAGGCCGAGCTGCGCCGCCACTACGGCCTGGGCGGGGAGCAGGCGGCGACGGCGCCGGCAGGCCGCCACCGCGAACGCGAGGACGCCGGGACGCGCGACGCCGGGACCGCGCAGCACACCCCCGGCGCCATGACCCGGAGCGAGGAGCGGCTGCGGGTCGGCACCGAGCAGGTCACCGCCCGGCGGGTCCGCCTGGTCAAGTACGTCGTCACCGAGGAGGTGCAGGTGACGGTGCCGGTCCGACGCGAGGAGATCCGGGTGGAGGAGGTGCCGCTGGAGGGCACCGGGACGGCGGGTACCGGGACGGCGGGGGAGGCCGGCGTCGAGGAATCGCTGGTGCCCGAGGGCACGCCCACCACCGGGCTGCCGGACGAGATCGTGCTGCACGCCGAGCGGCCGGTGTTCGGCGTCGAGGTGGTGCCCGTCGAGCGGGTGCGGCTGCGGACCGAGGTGGTCGAGGGCCGGGAGACGGTGACCGAGCAGGTGCTACGGGAGCAGATCACCGTCGACCGGGACGACGCGCCCCGCTCCTGACCGGCCGGGCGGCTCAGCCGCGCCGGTCGGCGAGGAACCGCAGCCGGTCGCGGGTGGCCGCCACCTCGGCGGCGTCGACGTCGGCGAGCAGGAGCGTCTCGGCGCCGGCGGCGGTTGCCAGGAGCTCGCCCATCGGGCTGACGATCCGGCTGTCCCCGGTGTGCTCGGTGCCGTCCCCGGCGGTCCCGACGCGGTTCACCCCGACCACGTAGGCCTGGTTCTCGATCGCCCGGGCCTGCAGCAGGGTCTGCCAGTGGTGCCGCCGGGCGGCCGGCCAGTTGGCCACCACGACGTAGAGGTCGGTCTCCAGGGCGGCGTGCCAGAAGACGTCGGCGAAGCGCAGGTCGTAGCAGATGAACGGGGTGATCCGCAGGCCGCCGACGGTGACCGTGACCGGCCCGTCGCCGGCGCGGAACCGCTCGCGCTCGCCCCCGTGGGTGAACGGGTGCAGCTTGCGGTACCGGTGCGCCGTGCCGTCCGGCCCGGCCAGGACGAACGAGTTGTACGGCAGCTCCTCGCCGGGAGCGATCTCCGGGCAGCTGCCGCCCAGCCACACGCCGTGCTCCGCCGCCTGCGCGGCGAGGAAGGCCGCCGAGGGCCCGTCCTCGGGCTCCCCGATGCCCGGCGTCATGGAGAAGCCGGTCGAGAACGTCTCGGTGAGCAGCACGAGCTCGGCGCCGGCCGCGGCGGCGCGGGCCACCTGGCGGGCCAGCCGCGCGAAGTTGGCCTCGCGGTCCTCCCAGACGATGTCGTGCTGCACCGCAGCCACCCTCATGCCAGCCTCCTCAGCCGCTCGACCGCCTCGGCGAGCACGGCGTCGTTCTTGCAGAACGCGAACCGGACCAGGTGCCGCCCCAGGGCGGCGTGCTCCGGGGTGTAGAAGACCACGGTCGGGATCGCGACGACGCCCGCCCGCTCCGGCAGCGCCCGGCAGAAGGCCAGCCCGTCGCCGTCCGGCTGCACCCCGCGCACGTCGACGGTGGCGAAGTAGGTCGCCCGGGGGCTGATCACCGGCAGTCCGGCATCCCGGAGCCCGGCGACCAGGACGTCCCGCCGGTACTGCAGGTCGCGGGCGATCCCGGTGAAGTACGCCCCGGGCAGCCGCAGCCCGGCGGCCACCGCCGGCTGGAAGGGGCCGGCGTTGACGTAGGTGAGGAACTGCTTGGCGGTGCGGACGGCGGCCACCAGCGCCGCCGGGCCGCAGACCCAGCCCACCTTCCAGCCGGTGACGTTGAACGTCTTGCCCGCGGAGGAGACGACGAGCGTCCGCTCCCGCATGCCGGGCAGCGTGGCCAGGGAGACGTGCCGGGCGCCGTCGAAGACCAGGTGCTCGTAGACCTCGTCGGTGAGGACCACGAGGTCGTGGGTCGTGGCCAGCTCGGCCAGCACGGCGAGCTCCTCGCCGCTGAGCACCGTGCCGGTGGGGTTGTGCGGGGAGTTGACCAGCAGCAGCCGGGTGCGCGGGGTGATCGCGGCGCGCAGCTCGGCCTCGTCGAAGGTCCACGGCCCCGCCCCGTCCTCCGGCGGGTGCAGCGGCACCGGGCGGATGACACCGCCGGCCATCGCGACCGAGGCGCTGTAGCTGTCGTAGATCGGCTCGAAGAGCACCACTTCGTCGCCGGGCTCGAGCAGGGCGAGCATCGCGGCGGCCAGCGCCTCGGTGGCGCCGGCGGTGACCAGCACCTCGGTGTCGGGGTCGTAGGCGGGCGAGCCGCAGGAGCGCTGCCGGTGGTCGGCGACTGCGGCCCGCAGCTCGGGGATGCCGGGGCCGGGCGGGTACTGGTCCGCGCCGGTGCCGATGGCGGCCCGGGCGACGTCGAGGACCTCCGGCGGGCCCGGGTAGTCGGGGAAGCCCTGGCCCAGGTTGACCGACCCGGTGGCGACGGCGAGCGCGCTCATCTCGGCGAAGATCGTCGTCCCGAACCCGCGCAGCCGGGACGCCAGCGGTGCGGTCATACGGCTCCCTCCGGGGGCGGTTCCACGTGGAACCGGTTACTTGATCCGGACGTCCTCGTGCCCCTCGATGGTGACGGCGTCGCCCGAGCGCAGCTGCCGGCCGCGGCGCTCCTCGGGCTCCCCGTTGACCGAGACCGCGCCCGCGAGCAGCACGTCCTTGACCTGGGCGCCGGTGGGGACGGCGTCGACCAGCTTGAGCAGCTGGCCGAGCCGGATGCTGTCCTCGCCGGGACGCAGGTCGACGATGCGCATGGGCTCAGTCTGCCGTCCGGCGGAGCTCGTCACCGACCCGGACCCGGCCCGCGGTGAGCACCGCGGCGCGCACGGCGAGCACCCCGTCCCGCTCCCGGTGCACGGTCTTGAGCACCGAGGTGTCGCGGGCGATCCCGCCCGGCTGGGGGCGGGTGGTCATGACGCAGCGCGGGATACCGGTGCCGAAGCGCAGCCGCGCCCCGCCCAGCTCGGCCTCCGTGCCCCGGAGCGCGTCCTCGCCGGCGCCGTCGAGGACGACGTTGGCCCGGAAGCGGCGGCGGTCCCAGGTGCCGAGCGTGCCGGTGGAGACCAGCGAGAGCCGGATCCGCGGGCTGTCGTGGAACGGGCCCGGCGCACCCTCCCACTGCAGCCACTCCGCGGGGTCGGGCCCGTCCTCGTCCACGGCCGACTCGTAGGTGGGGACGTCGACGTCGTCGTCCGGCGCCGCCCGCAGCTCCACCCGGCGGCCCAGCCAGCCCGACAGCACGGCCTCGTCGACGGTGGTGGTGCCGTCGGGGAGCACGACCTCGACCCCGCCGTCCGGCCGCAGCCGAGCCGCGCCGAAGAGCAGCTCGGGCACCCGGCGGGCGGTCAGGCCGAAACCGGTGTCGCGGTCGAAGAGCGCCCAGCGGCGGTCGCCCTCGATGCCGAGCGGACCCACCTCGCCCTCGGTCAGCCGCTCGCCCTGCAGCGACTTCACCGGGTAGCGCCAGAGCTCGCGCACGCGCATCTCAGGCCGCCGGGGTCCAGGCGAGCGACCAGGTGCCGGCCCACTCCGCGCCCGGCTCGAGCACCTGCAGGTCGACGTCGTCGGCGAGCGCGTTCGGCGGGCAGGTCATCGGCTCGACGGCGAGGCTGCGCCGCCGCTGGCCCTCGGGGAGGGTGTCGCCGGTGTAGACCTGCAGCCAGGGCCAGGCGGCGTCGGCGGAGACGGTCAGCTCGCCGGCGCTCCCCCGCAGCCGGACGTGCCACCAGCCGTCGTCGTCGCGCTCCAGATCGGTGAGCGGGGTGTCGAGCGCACACTCGCCGATCCGGCCGACGGCGCCGTCGTACGGCCGTCGCTCCCCCGTCGGCAGGCCGCCGTCCAGCACCAGCTCGGTGCGCGCCGGCAGTGTCAGCTCCGCCTCGCCGATCCCGCCGTCGTCCACCTCCCCGACCGAGAGGTAGGGGTGGAAGCCGGCTCCGAACGGCGCCGGGCGGTCACCGGTGTTGCGCACCCGGAGCGTGCTGGTGAGCCGGTCGGCGGAAAGGACGTGGTCGACCGCGACGGCGAGCCGGAACGGGTAACCGGGCTGCGGCTCCACCGTCGTCCCGACCGTGACGGACCCGTCCGCCTCCGCGAGCACCGTCCAGGGCTGCCAGGTGACCAGCCCGTGGATCGCGTGCGGCTCCTCGGGCGAGCGGACGTCGAGCTGCAGCCCGGTGCCCTGCCAGCTCCACCGGCCGTGCCGGAGCCGGTTGGGCCAGGGCACCAGGGTCGCGCCGCGCCAGCCGGGGAGCACCCGCCCGGCCGGGTAGCCGTCGAGCACCTCCCAGGAGCCGACGGTCAGCCGGCGCAGCGTCCCGCCGCGGAGGTCGACGACGAGAGCGGCGTCGCCCGCGGTGAGCTCCACCTCGGTGGGCGCGGTCTCGGGCCAGGTGTCGGGCATGCGGTCAGCTCACCACACCGGCGCACGACAAGGATCCGCGCACGCACCGCCCGGGGTCTCGGGCGGTGCATGCGCGGATCCGTACGGCGTCAGGGGTTGTAGGTCACCTGCTCGGCCATCTGGAGAACCTGCTCCTGGGTGAACGCCTCGGGCGCCTGCAAGACGAACGTGGTGCCGTCCTCGAATTGCGACTGCAGATACCACCCCTCGTAGCGGTGACCGTCGACCACGTAACCGATGTCGACGCGGACCAGCTGCGCGGGACGACCGTTGACGGTCACGTCGAGCTGCGGGCCCATCGGTCCGCTGACCGACTCCCGGATCTCGTCGGCAGGGATGACGTCCTCGGGCAGCGGGATGTGGACGGTCAGCTCCTGCGCCTCGTAGGCGTCGTTCACCAGGGTGAGGACGCGACCCATCTTGTATGCCCGGATCGACCACCCCTCCGGTGCGAGTCCCACGTCGAGCGTGGCCGGCTGCGGGCGGTCCACCAGCGAACCGGCCACCTCCTGCAGCTGCTCGGCGTCGGCGTAGTCACCGTGGCCCAGGAGGGAAACCCACTGGTCGTCGCGGCGCTCCCAGCTGAGCCACGCGAAGCGGCGCCGCTCGGTCACGCAACCGGTGGCGGTGTCCTCGACGCACCAGTTCCGCTCGTAGGTCACCACCTCCACCTCGTCGTCACCCAGGGAGGCGGCGTCGACGTCCAGCTCCTGGTAGCCCGGAGCCCCGTCGTCCCCCTGACCGGTGCTCTCCGGCGCGTCTTCCCCGACGTAGACGGTGAAGCCGTTCTCCATGGCCGCGTCATCGTAGGACGCGATCGTGGCCCCGTCCCCGTCCCCGTCGAAGGCCGGCCGCAACCCCGGGGGAGCGGGTTCGAGCGACAGAGGAAAGGTGGGCATCTCGAAGTCGACGAGGGTGACGCTGGTGGCCGGCGTCCCGGGACCGTCGGGGGCGGCGATGACGACCGCGGCGGTCCAGGCGGCGGCCACCGCCACCGCCGCCACCCCGGTGCGGACGACGAGCCCCCTGCGCGGGCGCCGCCGGGGGGCCGGGCCCTCGATCTCGGCGAGCAGCGCGGCGCGGGCGGCCGAGCGGGCGGCGGGGGACAGCGGCGGCGCCTCGGGGCCCGCCTCGCGGAGCAGCGTGAGGTCGTTCATCGGTCCTCCTCCTCGGAGGTCGGCGCGAAGGGGGAGACGTCGCCGAGGGCGGCGCGGGTCTGGCGGCGGGCGCGGTGCAGCCGGGAGCGGACGGTCCCGACCGGGACGTCGAGGACGGCGGCGATCTCCTCGTAGCCCAGCTGACCCCAGGCGAGCAGCAGCAAGGCATCGCGGTCGCGGGGCTTCAGCCCGGCCAGCGCGGCGGCGAGCGGACCGCGCATCGCCTGGGCGTCCAGCCGGTCCGCGGCCTCACCCGGGTCCTCGCCGTGCCGCTCGGGTTCGGCGGCGGCCCGGGCCAGCGCGCGGTAGCGGCGCTGCTCGGTGCGCCGGTGGCCGTGCACCACGTTGGTCGCGATGCCGAGCAGCCACGGCCGGACCTCGACGTGCTCGGGACGGTAGGCCGCGCGGCGCCGGAACGCGACGAGGAAGACCTCGCTGAGCAGGTCGTCGGCGAGCTCGCCCACGCGGCGGCCCAGGTAGCGGTGCACGGTCGCGGCGTGCCGGTCGAACAGCGGGGCGAACTCCGCCGGGTCGTCGACCGACCGGGCCATCAGCTCGGCGTCGCCGGGGAGGGCGTCGGGGAGCGCCCGCAGCCGCGGGGGCTCGGTAGGTGGACCGGCGGACCGGTGCATCGCCGTCGGGGTCACGGTTGGTGATGATCCGGCCGCGATCGGTGAAGTCGTCACACCCCTTGATGTCCGGTGCGGCGGATCCGGTTCACGCCGCCCGTCGCGCTGCACCCCGCCGCCGGTGCGACAACAGGTGGGCAGAGATGCGGGGCGTCGGACCAGACGAGCGAACACCGTGCGGGGCCGGCGTGTCAGGGCCTCGACTCCCGTGGTGATGTCCCACAGGACCGCCCACGTGTCGCCGTGCTGGCCCCGCCGGGGGCGGCGGCCGTTCCCGGGACCCCTGTGCGCTGCGCTCAGGCGCAGTTCTCGTCGCCGTAGCCGGTGACGGTCCCGGCGGCGGAGAGGAACTCCTGGGCGCCGTCCTCGCCCAGCTCGCCGCTGGTCACCGCGCCCTCCAGGTCGCCGTCGGCCGGGAACATCTCGGCCATGAGGTCCGCGGCCTCCTGCACCTCGTCCCCGGCCTCGTCCGGGACGACGTCGGCCAGCTCCTCGAGCTCGGCCTTGGCCTGGTCGGTCTCGTCCGACTGGATCTGGTCGAGCGCCTCGTACTGCGCGCAGAAGTCCTCGACGCTCGCGCCGCCGCAGGCGGAGAGCGTGAGCGGCAGGGCGGCCGCGACGGCGGCCACGGCGAGCGGGCGGATGCGCATGGGGATCCCTTCGGCGGGCGGTCGGTCGACGGTGCCCGACCGCGTCGGCACACCCTCACACACCCGGTCGCGGTCCCTGGTCAGCGCGGAGCAGGGACGCCCGGCCCGGCGACGGCCCGCTCGAAGAACAGCGAGCCGGCCGCGTCGGGGTCGCCCACGTAGTCCCCGAAGGCCCCGATCGGCCGGTAGCCGGCGCCCGAGTAGAGGCCGATCGCCTCCGGCTGCAGCGGGCCGGTCTCCAGCCGCAGCGTCGTCCAGCCGCGGGCACGGGCGGCGTCCTCCAGCGCGGTGAGCAGCGCCTTGGAGACCCCGCGGCCGCGCGCGGCCGGCACCACGTACATGCGCTTGACCTCGGCCGCGCCGTCCCCGAGTTCGCGGAGGGCACCGCAGCCCACCGCCGTCCCGCCGTCGTCGCGGGCCAGCAGCACCACGGCGACGTCGGAGGCGGAGGGGTGGGTGCCCGGCTCGTCCTTGCCGCCGTAGCGGGCGCGCACCTCGGTCTGCTGGTCGGTGGTGAGCCGCCGCACGCCGGGGTCGTCCCAGGCAGCCGCCTCGATGATCACGGACGCCGATCCTGCCAACGGCCCGCGACCGCTCCCGGAGGTACCGTCCGCTGGACGCCCCCTCGAGAAGGAGCACCGTGCCGGTCGACCGCGAACTGCCCACGCCCGAGGCCGAGGACCTGCTGGCCCTCACCCGGGAGATCGCCGACGCCGAACTGGCCCCCCAGGCGGCGTCCCACGAGCGCGAGGAGCGCTTCCCCCGCGAGGTCTTCCGCCTCCTCGGGGAGGCCGGGCTCATGGGGTTGCCGTTCCCCGAGGAGGTCGGCGGCGGCGGGCAGCCCTACGCCGTCTACCTGCAGGTGCTCGAGGAGCTCGCCGCGCGCTGGGCCACCGTGGCCCTGGGCATCAGCGTGCACACGCTCGCCTGCTCCCCCATCGCGAACTTCGGCTCTGAGGCGCAGCGCCGCGACCTGCTGCCCGAGATGGTGGGCGGCACCCTGATCGGCGCCTACTCGCTGTCGGAGGCGCACGCCGGCTCCGACGTCGCCGCGATGCGTGCCGCCGCCACCCCCACCGACGACGGCTGGGTGGCCAGCGGCGAGAAGGCCTGGGTCACCCACGGCGGGCACGCCGACTTCTACTCGACGTTCCTGCGCACCCCGGCGGACGGGGAACGCGCGATCTCCTGCTTCCACCTGACCCCCGATCTGCCCGGCTTCAGCGCGGCGAAGCCCGAGGAGAAGATGGGGCTGACCGGCTCCACGACCGCGGCGATCCGGCTCGACGACGCCCCGATCCCCGCCGACCGGCTGGTGGGCGAGCCCGGCCGCGGCATGGCCATCGCCCTGGGCGCGCTGGACTCCGGCCGGCTGGGCATCAGCGCCGTCGCCGTGGGGCTGGCCCAGTCGGCCCTCGACGTCGCCGTCGCCTACGCCGTGGAGCGGGAGGCCTTCGGCCGCCCGATCGCCGAGCACCAGGGCGTGCAGTTCCTGCTGGCCGACATGGCCGCCGCCGTCGAGTCCGCCCGCGCCACCTACCTCGTGGCCGCCCGCCGCAAGGACGCCGGCAAGCCGTTCTCCCGCCAGGCCAGCATCGCCAAGCTCGTGGCCACCGACGCCGCGATGAAGGTGGCGACCGACGCCGTCCAGGTGCTCGGCGGCGCCGGCTACACCCGCGACCACCCGGCCGAGCGGTACATGCGCGAGGCGAAGGTCATGCAGATCTTCGAGGGCACCAACCAGATCCAGCGGATGGTCATCGGCCGGCACCTGACCGCGGGGGCGGTGCCGCCCGCGGGCTGACGGGTTCCACGTGGAACCGGTGACAGCTGTCAGTAGTCCCGGCCGGGCTCCGCGGACCAGACTGGTGTCCCCGAACGAGGAGAGCACCGTGGCCGAGCCGCACCTCCGCGCCGCCGACTCCGACCGCGCCGCCGTCGCCACCACCCTCGGCCGCGCGATGTCGGAAGGCCGGCTGACCGTCGCCGAGTACGACGAGCGGCTGGGCCGGGCCTACGCCGCCCGCACCTTCGGCGAGCTCGCCGAGCTCACCACCGACCTGCCCGCGCCGGCCCCACGCCCGGCGCCGGCGCGGTCGGCCCACCCGGTGCCGGCCTGCGGCAGCCGGGGGTACGGGGGGACCCACCAGGCCGTCCACCAGGCCGCCTGGGGATCGTGGTCGAGCACCGCGGTGATCGTGCTGCTGATCTGGGGCATCACGTCGCTGGCGTCGGGCCAGTTCCTCTACTTCTGGCCGTTCTGGGTGATCGTGCCGTGGGGCGCCGTCCTGCTGATGGGCCGGCTCGGCGAGCGGGCGCGGCGCCGCATCTCCGGCTGAGCGCGGCGCGCGGCGCCCGACGGGTGGGCCGGGCACGACGGGGTAGAGCGCGACGGGTGGGGCGAGGCCCGCTCCGCGGCAGCCCCCGCCGCGCCGACGTCCCAGGAGGAACCGTGCACTCGATGACCGAGCGATTCACCGCCGCGCTGCACACGCTCGACAGCGACCGCGACGTCGGGCCGATGCTCGAGATCACCGGGGACGACGCCCAGCTGGTCAAGCTCGACGAGCGCCACGAGACCTCGGGCAAGGACGGCGCGAAGGTGTTCTGGGAGGACTACCGCGACGTCTTCGGCGACCTGGAGACAACCTTCACCCACTCCGTCATCGGGGAGACCAGCGCGGCCCTGGAGTGGACCTCGACCGGCACGCTGCGCAGCGGCAAGCCGTTCACCTACCGGGGCATCACGGTCATCGAGGGCGACGAGGACCGGCTGAGCGGCGTCCGCACCTACTACGACTCGGCGGCGTTCGTGCAGGGGGCAGGCGAATCGGCCTGACCGACCCAATGCAACGAGCGCCGGCCCCCTGAGGGGGCCGGCGCTCGTCGTCTGCCTGGTGGGCAAGGGGGGAGTTGAACCCCCACGTCCTTTCGGACACACGGACCTGAACCGTGCGCGTCTGCCATTCCGCCACTTGCCCTGGCGAGGGAAGACAGTAGCAGCCGCGAGGGCCTCCGCCGCCGAGGGGGTACGGCCGCGGCACGGACGAGGACGACGTGCGGGGCGTCGCGCCTTCCTGGGCGGTCAGCCGCGCCCGGCCCGGCTACGATCACGGATGGCAGAGTGGGACGTCCGGCGAGCGCAGAGGAGCGACTGTGGGTGTGCTGCAGCGCTTCGAGCGCCGGCTCGAAGGCATGGTCGGGCTCGCCTTCGCCCGTCTCTTCAAGGGCAAGGTGCACCCCGCCGAGATCGCCAAGGCCCTCCAGCGGGAGGCCGACGAGCAGCGCTCGATCCTCGGCGAGGGCCGGGTCCTGGCACCCAACGTCTACGTGGTCCGCCTCGGCGAGACCGACTACGAGCACCTGGGCCAGTGGTCCGACCAGCTGGCCGGCGAGCTCGCCGACATGGTCACCGAGCACATCGAGGACGAGGGCTACCAGGTCTTCGACAAGGTCACCGTCGCCCTCGAGCGGGACGACGAGCTGACCACCGGCGTCTTCGAGGTCAGCTCCCAGGTCGCCGACCCGGCGCGTCCCCACGCGCGGGCCGAGGCGCCCCCGATGGCCTCCGCGCCGGTGCCCGGTCACCCGCCACTGCCCCCGCTCCCGCCGCTGCGCGGCCGGATGGCCACCGACACGGGCAAGCAGGATCCCTCCGTCGTCGGCCGCGCGGGCTCCCGCACGACGATGACGCACGTGCTCGTCGTCGACGGCCCCGGCACGCGCCACGAGCTGTCCACCGGGCGCAACGTCATCGGCCGCGGCACCGAGGCCGACATCCGCATCCCCGACACGGGTGTCAGCCGCAAGCACGTCGACGTCGTCCTCGACGGGGACGTCGCCACCGTGGAGGACCTGGGGTCCACCAACGGCACGCTCGTCAACGGCCGGCGCATCACCCGCCAGGCGCTCAGCGACGGCGACGTCGTCCGCATCGGCCACTCGGTGCTCGTCTACCGGCAGGACGGGGCGTGACCGGGTCCGTGCGGACGCAGCCGGTCGGGATCCGGGAGCAGGCGCTCCGCCGCGATGCCGGGCAGGTGCAGGGCGGGGTGCGGCCGTGACCGAACTCGTCGTCCAGATCTTCCGCTTCGGCTTCCTCCTGCTGCTGTGGCTGTTCATCTTCGCCGCGTTCCGCGTGGTGCGGGCCGACCTGTTCGGCGGCCGCCCCGGGCGCGTCGCCACCGTGCCGCCCCGCGCCGCCGCGCCGAAGAAGCGCGGGCATCGCGGCCCCAAGTCCCTGGTGGTCACCGCCGGCCCGCTGACCGGCACCAAGATCACCCTCGGTGACCAGCCGATCCTCATCGGCCGGGCCGACGACTCGACGCTGGTGCTCACCGACGACTTCGCCAGCTCCCGGCACGCCCGCCTGACCAACCGGGGCGGCCAGTGGTACGTCGAGGACCTCGGCTCCACCAACGGCACCTACCTGGACCAGCAGCGCGTGCAGGGCCCGCTGCAGGTCACCCCCGGCCAGCCGATCCGCATCGGCCAGACCGCACTGGAGCTGCGTTCGTGACGTTGGTCCTCCGCTACGCCGCGCGCTCCGATCGCGGCCTCATCCGCGGCAACAATCAGGACTCGGTCTACGCCGGGCCCCGGTTGCTGGCCGTGGCCGACGGCATGGGCGGCCACGCCGCCGGTGACATCGCGAGCAAGGTGGTGATCGCCGCCCTCGAGCACCTCGACGACGACACCCCCACCGGCGACATGCTGCAGTCGATGCGCGCCGCCGTCTTCGAGGGCAGCGAGCACCTGCGCGAGGTCATCCGCGAGTCGCCGCAGCTCGAGGGCATGGGCACCACGCTCACCGCGATCCTCTTCGCCGGCGGCCGGCTGGCGCTGTGCCACGTCGGCGACTCCCGCGCCTACCTGCTCCGCGATGGCGAGTTCAGCCAGATCACCCACGACGACACCTTCGTGCAGACGCTGATCGACGACGGCCGGATCACGCCGGAGGAGGCGAACCACCACCCGCAGCGCTCGCTGCTGCTGCGCGCCCTCAACGGGCAGGAGGTGGAGCCCGACCTCTCCATGCGCGAGGCGCGCGCCGGCGACCGCTACCTGCTCTGCTCCGACGGCCTCTCCGGCGTCGTCAGCGAGGAGACCCTCGCCGAGGCCCTGCAGAACCCCGACCCGGAGGCCACCGCCGACCGGCTGGTCGAGCTGGCGCTGCGCAGCGGCGGGCCGGACAACATCACCGTGATCGTCGCCGACGTCCTGGAGGACACCGGCAGCAACGGCCGCTTCGACCCGGTCGTGGACGGCGCTGCGGGGGACAACATCGGGCAGCGCGAGGTGGACCCGCGCTCCGCCGCCGGCCGGGCGGCCCTCGCCGACCAGGCCTCCGCCCCCCCGCCGACACCCACGCTGCCGACGGGCGGCGGCCCCTCCGCCCGCCGCCGCCCGATGCGCATCCTCCTGGTGGCGGGGGCCCTTCTCACCGTGCTGGTGGCGGGGGCGATCGGCATGTACGTGTGGGCGCTCAACAACTGGTTCGTGGGGGTGAACGGCTCCGGCGACGACCAGCAGGTGGCCGTCTACCGCGGGCTCGACGTCTCCTTCCTGGGGATGGACCTCTACCGCCTGGACCGGGGCACCGACCTCGCGCTCGGCGACCTGACCCCGGCCGCGCGCAACCGCGTGCTCGGCAGCATCACCGCGGACGACTCCGCCGACGCCGAGCGGATCGTCTCGGCGCTGGCCGACCAGCGGCTGCCGCTCTGCCGGCCGGCCACCGGGAGCGCCGCGACGCCCACGCCGACGCCCCCGGCGGCCACCCCGACGACCGCCCAGGAGCCCGCCCCCGGCGACGCAGCCCTCCCGGAGGGGCCGGCCCCGGAGGAGACGCTGACCGTCCCGTCGTGGGGGGGGGGGGCCGCCGGGGGGGGGGGGGGGGGGGGCGGGCCGGGGGGGGGGGGGTGGGCGGGGCCCCGGGCGCCCCCCCCCCCCCCCCCCCCGCGCCCCCCCCCCCCCGCCCCGCCCCCCCCGGGGGTGGACTGCCGGGAGGTCGACTGATGGCCGGGCCCGTGACCGACCCCCGCGTCGCGTCCGCCGCGACGCCCACCCGGCGGGGCACCGAGGCGCTGCTGCTGGCCTTCGCCGTGCTCATCACCGTCGTCGCCCAGATCATCGTCGACCTCACGGTGACCGGTGAGATGAGCCCGGAGATGGCCGGCTTCAGCGTGTGGATCACCGCCCTCTGGGTCGTCGCCCACCTCGTCGTCCGCAAGTGGGCGTCCTACGCCGACCCGCTGCTGCTGCCATCGGTCGCCCTGCTCGTCGGGCTGGGGCTGGCCGTGATCCACCGGCTGGACCTCGCGGCCGAGCAGGTGGGCAGCACCGTGACGCGCGAGGACGCCCCCGTGCAGCTGGTGTGGGCCACCTTGGGCGTGGCCCTCTTCGTCACGGTGCTCGTCGTCGTCCGCGACCACCGCGTGCTCTCCCGATTCGCCTACACGCTGGCGCTGCTGGGCCTCGTGCTGCTGGCGATCCCGGCGGTGCTGCCCGACGCCATCTCGGAGGTCAACGGCGCCAAGATCTGGATCCGGGTGGCCGGCTTCTCCATCCAGCCGGGCGAGTTCGCCAAGATCTGCCTGGTCGTCTTCTTCGCCGCCTACCTGGTGGACAAGCGGGACGTGCTGGCCCTGGCGAGCAAGAAGGTGGCCGGCATCGAGTTGCCGCGCGGCCGTGACCTGGGGCCGGTGCTGCTCGCCTGGATCATCTCGATCCTGGTGCTCGTGTTCGAGCGCGACCTGGGGAGCTCGCTGCTGCTGTTCGGCATCTTCGTGGTGATGCTCTACGTGGCCACCGAGCGCGCCGGCTGGCTGTTCATCGGCCTGGGCCTGTTCGCCGGTGGCGCGTTCATCGCCTACCAGATCTTCAGCCACGTGCAGGCCCGCGTGAACACCTGGCTGGACCCCTCGGCGTACTACGACGGCGCCGGGTACCAGCTGATGCAGTCGCTGTTCGGCCTCGGGACCGGCGGGCTGTTCGGCGCCGGTCTCGGCGGCGGGCGCCCCGACCAGGTGCCGGTGGCCAAGAGCGACTTCATCGCCGCCGCCGTCGGCGAGGAGCTCGGCCTGTTCGGGCTGGTCGCCGTGATCGTCGTCTACCTGATTCTGGTGGAGCGCGGGCTGCGCACCTCGCTGGTCGTCCGCGACGCCTTCGGCAAGCTGCTGGCCACCGGGCTGGCGTTCGCCGTCGCGTGGCAGGTGTTCGTGGTGCTCGGCGGGGTGACCGGGCTGCTCCCGCTGACCGGCCTCACCACGCCGTTCCTGGCCTACGGCGGGTCTTCGCTGGTGGCCAACTTCGTGCTCGTGGCGCTGCTGGTGCGGATCAGCGACGCCGCCCGCCGCCCGGCGGCACCGCACGCCGCGCCGGTGCGCCTGGGTGACGCCCCGACCGAGGTGGTGTCGCCGTGAACGCCCCGCTGCGCCGGGTGGCGATCAGCGTGCTCGTGCTGTTCACGCTGCTGATCGTCAACGTCAACGTCATCCAGGTCGTCCGCTCGGACTCGCTGCGCTCCGACACCCGCAACACCCGCGTGATCGCCGACTCCTACGACCGGGAGCGCGGCTCGATCATCGTCGAGGGCACCGAGGTCGCCCTCTCCGTCCCCACCGACGGCCGCCTCGAGTACCTGCGCACCTATCCGCAGGGGCCGTTGTACGCGCCGGTCACCGGGTACCACTCGCTGGTGTACGGCAACCGGTACCTCGAGGACGTCATGAACGACGTGCTCTCCGGTGACGACGACCGGTTGTTCGTCCGCCGCATCGCCGACCTGTTCACCGGGCGCGACCCCGCCGGCGGCGACGTCGTCCTGACCCTCGACCCGGACGTCCAGGCCGCCGCCATGGTGGGCCTGGACGGCGTGACCGGCGGCGTCGTCGCGCTGGACCCGCAGACCGGCGCGATCCTGGGCATGGCGAGCACGCCGACCTACGACCCGGGCCTGGTCTCCGGCCACGACCCCTCGGCCATCCGCGAGAACATGGAGCAGCTCACCGGGCAGGACCCCGACCCCCGGGTGAACCGCTCGATCGAGGACAACTACCCACCCGGGTCGCTGTTCAAGGTCATCGTCGCGGCGGCCGCGCTGGAGCAGGGCCTGACCCCCGAGTCGGTCGTTCCCGCCCCCCAGGAGCTGCCGCTGCCGAACAGCAGCCGGGTGATCCCGAACTTCGGTGGCTCGGCGTGCAGCCCCAGCGGCGAGCAGTCGCTTATCGACGCGCTGACGATCTCCTGCAACACCGCCTTCGCCCAGCTCGGCCTCGACCTCGGCGAGGAGCAGGTGCGCGAGATGGCCGAGGCGTTCGGGCTCGACGACGGCGGGATGGAGATCCCGCTGCAGGTCGCGCCGAGCACCGTCGGTGACATCCCCGACGACGCCGCCCTCGCCCAGGCGTCCATCGGCCAGCGCAACGTCCGGATGACCGTGCTGCAGGCGGCCACGGTCGCCGCCACCGTGGCCAACGACGGCGTGCGGATGAAGCCCTACCTCGTCGACGAGCTCCGCGCCCCGGACCTGACGGTGATCGAATCCGCCGACCCCGAGGTGCTCGCAGAACCCGTCTCCCCGGAGGTCGCAGAAGGGCTCACCGAGATGATGGTCAGCGTCGTCGCCCGCGGCTCGGGCCGCGCCGCCCGGCTGCCCGGCATCGAGGTGGCCGGCAAGACCGGTACCGCGCAGGTCCGGCCGGGCGTGCCCGACCACAACTGGTTCATGGGCTTCGCCCCGGCCGACGACCCGCAGATCGCCCTCGCCGTGTTCGTGGCCAACGGCGGGGGTACCGGCGGCGACGTCTCGGCACCGATCGCGCGCGACGTCATGGCGGCCTACTTCGACGGGCAGGGCTGATGGCACTGGGGATCGGCAGCATGCTGGCCGGGCGCTACGAGATCACCGCCCCCATCGCCACCGGTGGCATGGGCGAGGTGTGGAAGGCGCGCGACCGGGTGCTGGACCGGATCGTCGCGGCGAAGGTGCTCAAGACCGAGTACACGAACGACCCGAGCTTCCTGGCCCGGTTCCGCAACGAGGCGCGGCACACCGCGGCGCTGTCCCACCCCAACATCGCCTCGGTCTACGACTACGGCGAGACGACCGACGACAGCGGCGTGCAGACCCTGGCGTTCCTCGTCATGGAGTTCGTCGAGGGCCAGCCCCTGGTGACGATCCTGCACGAGGAGGGGCGGCTGCCGGTCGACTGGACGCTGCACGTGCTCGGCCAGGCCGCCGACGGGCTGTCGGCCGCCCACCGGGCCGGCGTGGTGCACCGCGACATCAAGCCGGGCAACCTGATCGTCCGCCCCGACGGTGTGGTGAAGCTGACCGACTTCGGCATCGCCCAGGCCCGGGACGCCGCCCCGCTGACCCGCACCGGCATGGTGGTGGGCACCGCGCAGTACCTCTCCCCCGAGCAGGCGCAAGGGATGGAGGTCACCGCCGCCTCCGACGTGTACTCCCTCGGCGTGGTCGGCTTCGAGTGCCTGGCCGGCGTCCGCCCCTTCGACGGCGCCTCGCAGGTGGCCATCGCGCTGGCCCACATCAACCGGCCGCCGCCCCCGCTCCCCGGTGACATCCCCCCGGCCGTCCGGCTGCTGGTCGAACGGGCCCTGGCCAAGGACCCGGCGGACCGGTTCACCGACGGCGGTGCCTTCGCCGACGCCGTCCGCCGCATCGCCGCCGGCGACGGCCTGGCCGCGGCCGGCCCCGCGGTGGCCCCGGCCACCGCCCCCACCCAGGTCGTGGAGGTCGGGGACGGGCACACCCAGGTCTTCGCCACCCCGGCCGCCGGGATGCCCGCGGTGTCGCCCGCTACCGGTGGCCGCCCGATGCCGCCGCTCCAGGCACCGCCGGACGACGACGACTGGGCCCGTGGCGACGAGCCACCGGCGCGGCGCACCCTGCGCTGGCTCTGGCCGGCCGCGGCCCTGGTGCTCCTGCTCCTGGTCGCCGGCACCACGTACGTGCTGCTGAACAACCCCGGCGGCGACACCGGGCAGGACGCCTCTCCCACCACCACGGCGGCGACGAGCAGCGCCGAGACCGGCGGCATCCTCCTCGACCCGGACCGGTACGTCGGCCGGGACGCCGACGAGGTGGAGGAGGAGCTGCGGGAGGCCGGGTTCACCTCGGTCTCGCAGGAGGAGGCCAGCGCAGGGCTGCTGACCGCCCTGGGCCAGACCCTGGACGAGGGCGACGTCGCGGGCATCGACCCGGCCGGCGTCGAGGCGGCGCCGGACACCCCGATCACGCTGTTCTACTCGGCCGACGACTACGACCCCGCGCCCGTGGAGGACGACGAGGGGGAGGGCGACGGCGGGGAGGAGACGGCGACCCCCACCACGACCGCGCCGCCGACGACCACCGCCCCGACCGGGACGACGCAGCCGTCGGAGGAGACGTCGACGACCACCACGGCGACGACGACGAGCCCGTCCACCTCCGCGGGGGGCAGCCCCGCACCGACCACCAGGACTACGCCGCCGCCACCACCGCCGCCACCGCCGCCACCGCCGGATGAGCCGGACGACCCGGAGACCGACCCGGACGCCAATGCGGCGACGACCCTGGATGACGGACAGTGAGCAGCTCGACACTCGCGTCCCGGGTCGCGGGCCGTTCTGCGGTTAGGCTCGCCGACGGCCAGCAGTCCGCGGCGCCGACCGTCGCGGGCAGCCTCCGCACCACCGGGCCGCGGAGGCTGCACGGAACCGGCCGAGAGGACCGTCGATGACCACGCCGCAGGTGCTCGGTGAGCGCTACGAGATCGGCGGAGTCCTGGGCCGCGGTGGCATGGCCGAGGTGCACCACGGACGCGATCTGCGCCTGGGCCGCGAGGTCGCGGTCAAGGTGCTGCGCCACGACCTGGCCCGCGACCCCTCCTTCCAGGTGCGCTTCCGCCGCGAGGCGCAGGCGTCGGCGTCGTTGAACCACCCGGCGATCGTCGCCGTCTACGACACCGGCGAGGACCGCACGCCCAGCGGTGCCACCCCGTACATCGTCATGGAGTACGTCGAGGGCGAGACGCTGCGCGACGTGCTGCGGCGCGAGGGCCGGCTGCCGATCGAGCGGGCGATGAGCCTGGCCGCCGACATCTGCGGCGCGCTGGACTTCAGCCACCGCAACGGCATCGTGCACCGGGACGTGAAGCCCGGGAACGTCATGATCACCCCGCAAGGCACGGTCAAGGTCATGGACTTCGGGATCGCGCGCGCGGTCTCGGACTCCGCGGCGACGATGACCTCCACCGCGGCGGTGATAGGGACCGCCCAGTACCTCTCCCCCGAGCAGGCCCGCGGCGAGGGCGTGGACGCCCGGTCCGACGTCTACTCGCTGGGCTGCCTGCTCTACGAGCTGGTCACCGGGGCCCCGCCCTTCACCGGTGACTCCCCGGTGTCGGTGGCCTACCAGCACGTGCGCGAGGACCCGCGGCTCCCGTCGTCGATCAACCCCGACGTCCCGCCGGAGCTGGACGCGATCCTGCTCAAGGCGATGAGCAAGAACCCGGCCAACCGGTACCAGTCGGCAGCGGACATGCGCAACGACCTGCTCCGGGCGCTCGCCGGGCAGCGGGTCGAGGCGACGCCGGTCATGGGCGACGCCGAGAAGACCGCGATCATCGGCGCCCCGGTCGGCGGCTACGCCAGCGGCTACGGCGACGAGGACTGGGACGACGACGGCGACCGGCGCCGCAAGCGCCGCATCATCGCGATCGTGGCGGTCCTCGGCGTCCTGCTGCTCGGCGGCGCGATCGCCGCCGCGGTGGCGCTCACCCGGGGCGAGGACACGCCGACCGTGGCGCAGGTCAGCGTGCCGCCGCTGCTGAACCTCGACCAGGCCGCCGCGGAGCAGGCGATCACCGGCGCCGGTCTGGCCGTCGGCGAGGTGACCCAGGAGGCCAGCACCACCGTGCCCGAGGGGCAGGTCGTCGGCAGCACGCCGCCCAGCGGCAGCCGGGTGGACGAGGGCACCGACGTCGACCTGGTGATCAGCGCCGGCCCCGACACCGTGCAGGTGCCCAACGTGGTCGGCCTCACCGAGGACCAGGCGCGCGCCAACCTGGAGCAGGCCGGCTTCACGAACGTCTCCAGCCGGCAGGTCGAATCCATCGAGTATGACGAGGGCCGGGTGGCCGCCGTCAGCCCCGCCGAGTCCAGCCAGGCGGATCCGGACACCGCGATCACGCTGAGCGTCTCCACCGGCACCATCGAGATGCCCGACGTGGTGAACCAGACCGAGGCGCAGGCGCGGGCGGCGCTGCAGGAGGCCGGCTTCGGCGCCGGGCAGATCACCGTCCAGGACGTCGAGCGCGACGACGTGGCGCCGGGCACCGTCGTCGAGACCGACCCCTCGGCCGGGCAGGACGTCGGCTCCGGCGAGACCATCACGCTCCTCGTCGCCATCCCCGTCCCGGCGGAGGAGCCGGCGACGCCGACCACCACGAGCCCACCCAGCCCGCCCGCGGAGCCGGAGACGCCGCCCACGGAGGACGAGGGCGGCGAGGGCTGAACCACCCAGGATGCGAGCAGGGCCCCTCCCGGACGGGAGGGGCCCTGCTGCGTACCAGGGGTCAGGCGATGGCCGAGGAGAGCCGCTGGACGCTCGCGGTGGCGGTCGCGACCAGGTCCTCGTCGGGCGCCAGCCCGCAGGCGGCCAGCCAGGTGGCGAGCATGCGGTGGCCGCCCTCGGTGAGTACCGACTCGGGGTGGAACTGGACGCCCTCGATCGGGAGCTCGCGGTGCCGGAGCGCCATCACGAGGCCCGACGGGGTGTGCCCGGTGACCTCCAGCTCGTCGGGCACCGTCGCGGCGTCGACCGCCAGCGAGTGGTAGCGGGTGGCGGTGAACGGCGACGGGAGGCCGGCCAGCACGCCGTGGCCCTCGTGCACCACCTGGCTGGTCTTGCCGTGCAGCAGTTCGGGGGCGCGCACGACCACCGCGCCGAACGCCTCGGCGATCGCCTGGTGGCCCAGGCACACGCCGAGGACGGGCGTGCCCTGCTCCGCGGCGGCGCGGACCATCGGCACGGTCACGCCGGCGTCCGCCGGGGCCCCCGGGCCGGGCGAGAGGAGCACGCCGGCGACGTCGAGGTCGGCCAGCTCCTCGACGGTGACGGCGTCGTTGCGCCGCACCTCGCACCGGACGCCGAGCTGCCCCAGGTACTGCACGAGGTTGTAGACGAAGCTGTCGAAGTTGTCGACGACGAGGACCGGACGGTCGGCGGCGGTCATCGCGGTCGGGCTCCTCGCTGGGGTCGTCGTGCGGCACGGGCGGCCGCGGTGCCGCGGAACGCTCAGCCGGCGATCGCGTGCTGCAGGGTGAGGCCGCCATCGTAGGCGGGCACCGTCACCTGGGGCCGCTCGCGTACCTCGAAGGTGAGACCCCAGGACTCCACCGCCTGCTCGAAGACCGCCACCTGCGGCGAGGCGTCCAGGGCCGCCTCGACCTGGGGGGCGTCCACGACGGCGGTGATCACGAACGGCGGCGAGTAGGTGCGGCCCTGCAGCAGCAGGGTGTTGCCCACGCACCGGACGGCGCTCGTGGAGATGAGGCGCTGGTCCATGACGGCCACCCCGTCCGCGCCGGCAGCCCACACGGCGTTGACGACCGCCTGGACGTCGCTCTGGTGGATGACGAGGTCGTCGGGGCGGGCGCCGCTCGGCAGGCTGCCGTCGGACCGCTGGGGCGCGTCGTCGAGGGTGATGACCACCCCGGAACCCATGACCGGCGTCAGCCCGGCAGCCGGGGCACCGGCCTCGCCGACGGCCTGCTCCTCTGCCACGGCGTCGTCGCGGGTCGCGACCTGGTCGGTGAGCCGCTGCACCTGGTCCTGGAGCTGGGCGAGCTGGCGTTCCTGGCGAGCCACCGCCGCGTCCCGCTCCTCCACGAGCTGGGAGAGCTGGGTGACCTCACCGGCACGCAGGTCGCTGCCCTGGGCGGTGCGGCCGGAGGTGGCGAACAGCAGGCCGGCGGCCAGGGCGACGACGGGGACGAGCGCCCCCCAGGCGGACGAGGAGCGCCCGGGCAGGGACCAGCGGACCACCGGGCACCTCCCTCGGAGCGGACAGGGGGTCGGCGCGTACCGGTGAGGTACCGGTGCCGACGTCCCCCGGAAGTTTAGTCTGGATGCCAGTTCCGGCCGGGGAGGACGAATCCGGCCGCCGGGAGGGAGTACGCACGTGCCCAAGTCGAAGGTGCGCAAGAAGTCGGTCTACACCCCGCCGGAGGACGCGGTCCGCTCGCGGAGTGCGCAGGCCAAGGCGCTGCAGCCCAGCCCGCGCTGGTACGCCCCGGTCATGGTGACCCTCATGCTGCTCGGCCTGATGTGGATCGTCGTGTTCTACGTCGCCGGCGAACAGATCCCGTTCATGGCCTCGATCGGGGCCGGGAACTTCGCCATCGGGTTCGGCGCCATGGTCGCCGGGCTGATCATGTCGATGCGCTGGCGGTAGCCCGCCGAGCCACCGACGGCCGCCCGCTCCACCGTCACCTGCCGAGCCGGGGCCCCACCGGGGGCGTCCCCCGGCCGCTCTGCCTGTGGTCCGCATGGGGAGCAGAGGCAGAGCGTCGCCCGGCCACCCGTCGGGAGCACCGTGCCGGCCACCCGACGAGGCCCCCGTCCCCGCCCAGGGACGGGGGCCTCGTTCGTCCCGAGGCTGCGTGCGCGCCCGTGCCGGGGCCCCGCCCCGGAGCCCCGCCAGAAGTCGGGAGGACAGGATCCACCCTCTGTGCACAGCCCGTCGCCGCCGTCCACAGGTCGACATGACGCCCCACCCCCAGGGTTGTCCACCGAGTGTGGAGGGACCGATCGGGTCCGGACCGCGCTGACCTGCGGTTTCCCGATCCATGGGGCTGGTGTGACGAGGTGTCCATCGGCGTAACTACAGCCGTGTGAGTCTGTCCCCAGCTGTGTACCCAGCTGTGGACGAGTCGACATGTCCGTTGGGGCGGGACGACGGCCGTGGACCCCCTTACCCGTGCTGACCTGCGCATACACCGAGCCGCGGCGGCGCGGTGGACGGACCCGTCCGGGTCACCGAGCGCGCCCAGGTGTGCACGGAGAGGCAGTGCCCATCGCCGGCGGGCGACGCCGGCCCGGAACGGCACCAGCCCCCGGCCGCAGGGCCGGGGGCTGGTGGGCGACGCGGGGGACGGTCAGGCGTCCAGGAGCTCCAGGATCGTCGCGTTGGCTGTGCCGCCGCCCTCGCACATCGTCTGCAGCCCGTACCGGGTGCCGGTCGCCTGCATGTGGTGGACGAGGGTGGTCATGATCCGTGCACCCGAGCCCCCCAGCGGATGGCCCAGTGCGATGGCGCCGCCGAGTGGGTTGAGCCGGGCGGCGTCGCCACCGGTGTCGGCCATCCACGCCATCGGGACCGGCGCGAAGGCCTCGTTGACCTCGAAGACGCCGATGTCGTCGATCGAGAGCCCCGAGCGCGCCAGCACCTTCTGCGTGGCGGGGATGGGCGCCGTCAGCATGATGACCGGGTCGTCACCGGCCATGACCGTGGTGTGGATGCGCACGATCGGGCGGAGGCCCAGCTCGCTGGCCTTCTCGCTGGTGGTGACCAGCAGGGCGGCCGAGCCGTCGGAGATCTGGCTGGCGTTGCCCGCGCTGATCACGCCGCCCTCCTTGAAGGGGGTCTTCAGGGAGGCGAGCTTCTCCAGGGTGCCGCCGGGGCGGATGCCCTCGTCGGCGCTGACCACCGTGCCGTCGGGCAGGGTGACCGGCGCGATCTCCTCGTCGAAGGCGCCGTCGGCCTGGGCCTTGGCCGCCTTCTCGTGCGAGGCGAGCGCGAACTCGTCGAGCTGGGTGCGGGAGAAGCCCCAGCGCTCCGCGATCATCTCGGCGCCGATGCCCTGGTTGGGGTAGACGCCGTCGTAGCGCTCGAGGAAGCGCGGGCCCAGCGGCTTGCCCGCGATGCCGTCGGCGCGGGCCGATCCCATGGGCACCCGGCTCATGGACTCCACGCCGCCGGCGACGACCACGTCGGCCTGGCCGCTGACGACCGTGGCGGCGGCGAAGGCGACGGCCTGCTGCGAGGAGCCGCACTGGCGGTCGATCGTCGTGCCCGGGACCGACTCCGGCCAGCCCGCGGCCAGCGGTGCGTTGCGCCCGATGTTGAAGGTCTGCTCCCCGACCTGGCTCACGCAGCCCCAGAAGACGTCCTCGACGACGGCGGGGTCGATGCCGGAGCGATCGGCGAGGGCCTCCAGCACGTGGGCGGAGAGGTCCACCGCGTGCACCCCGGAGAGCCCACCCCCTCGCTTGCCCACCGGCGTACGGACGGCGGCACAGATGACGGCATCACGCATGGACCCACTCCTCGGGGACGACGGTCGGGTGCGCCGGCCGGCCACCCTGACCGCGATCGTATGTTCCGTGCCACACCTGGCACGCTGGAGGCGTGCAGTGGTCTCCCCCGGTAGCCCTGCCGGCCGGTCTCGCCGCCGGTGCCGTCGCCCTCGGCTCGGTGACCCTGCTGCTCGATCCGGCGGGTCGGATCCTGGTCGGCGGGGCCGCGCTGCTGCTGCTCGTGCTCGCCGTCCGGGAGGCGCTGCTCCGGCCCCGGCTGACCGCCGGCCCCGATGGGGTGGCGGTGCGGACGCTCACCGGTACCCGGGTGCTGCCCTGGGGGCTGATGCGGGTGCACGTGCGCAGCGCGCGGCGCTGGGGGACGACGGTGCGCACGCTGGAGCTGGAGGGCCCCGCCGCCGGCGGGGACGACGGGCTGCTCCTGGTGCTCGGTCGCTGGGACCTCGGTGCCGACCCCGCGACCGTGGCCGGCGCGCTGGCGGAGCTGCGCCCCCGGGGCGGCCCGGCGCGGTGACGCCGGGGGCGGGGCCGGGCTGTCAGACGGCCCCGACGTGCGAGACCCCGAGGGCGAGCACCAGCAGCAGCACCGCGAGCGCGCCGATGCCGACCGCCTGCACCACCGCCCGGCGGCGCATGCCGACCAGCAGGGCCGCGACCGCCGCACCGGTGACGAGCCCGCCGAGGTGGCCCAGCAGCGAGACGCCGGGCAGGAAGCTGATGAAGATGTTGATGCCCAGCAGGACCAGGATGCCGCGCACGTCCTGCTTGCGGAGCACCATCAGCACGCCCAGGGCACCGAGGAGCCCGTAGATGGCCGTGGAGGCGCCGGCGACCGGCCGGGCGAAGTCGCCGAACAGCTGGATCGCCGTGGATCCGCCCAGCGCCGAGACGACGTAGAGGGCCAGATACCGCAGCCGGCCCAGCTGCCGTTCCAGCTCGGAGCCGAAGACCAGCAGCGCCAGCATGTTGAGCACGAGGTGCACCAGGCCGATGTGCAGGAACGCGGCCGTGAGCAGCCGCCACGGCTCGCCCAGCTCGACCAGGAGCGGGTACTGGGCCAGGTCGACGAAGACCGGGGAGCGGTAGTTGTCGAGCGGGGCGTTGCCCACCAGCCCTGCCGAGACCGCCGTCACCAGGAACATCACGACGTTGATCGCGATCAGCGTGACCGTGACCCCGCCCCAGCGCGTGGCCGCGGCCTTGAGGCTCGAGGTGCGCTTGGGCGCCCGCACCGACGCCGTGCCCTGGCGGACGCACGCCGGGCACTGGAAGCCGACCGACGCGGGGATCATGCACTCGGGGCAGACGGGCCGGCCGCACCGCGCGCACGAGATCCCCGTGGGCCGCTCGGGGTGGCGGTAGCAGGCCGGGGGCGGGGGCGGCGGCTGGTCGGCCGCGCCCCCGCCGTGCGGTTCCGTGCTCAGCTGCGCTGCACCTCGACGGACTCGATCACCACGTCCTCGACGGGGCGGTCGTTGCGGCCGGTGGAGACGGCGGCGATGCGGTCGACGACGTCCCGGCCGGCCTGGTCGGCCACCTCGCCGAAGATGGTGTGCTTGCGGTTCAGGTGCGGGGTCGGGCCCACGGTGATGAAGAACTGCGAGCCGTTGGTGCCCGGGCCGGCGTTGGCCATGGCCAGCAGGTAGGGCCGGTCGAAGGCGAGCTCGGGGTGGAACTCGTCGCCGAACTGGTAGCCCGGGCCGCCGATGCCCTGACCCAGCGGGTCGCCGCCCTGGATCATGAAGCCGGAGATGATCCGGTGGAAGACGGTGCCGTCGTAGAGCTTGGCCGTCGTCTTCTCGCGGGTCGCGGGGTGCGTCCACTCGCGGGCGCCCTCGGCGAGGTCGGCGAAGTTCGCGACCGTCTTGGGGGCGTGGTCGGGGAACAGGTCCACGGTGATGTCGCCGTGGTTGGTGTGCAGGACCGCGCGGCGGGCGGGAGTCGATGAAGTCACCGCTCCACTCTCCCACCGTCCCGCCGACGGCGTGTCGCTGGGCCGGGGAGCGGAGGTTTCACGTGGCACGGGGCGCCGTGTGCGGCGCCGGAGGCGGGGACGAGGGGAGAGCGAGCCCCGCACCCCCGCCTCGGAGGACCGACCGAGGGGCGTCTCGGCGCAGCGGGCCGGGACCGCGAGCCAGTCCTGACCAGCACGCGGACCGCACCGTGGGGAGGCGCTGCCGGTCGCCGTGGGGGTTGCCCGGGTCAGCCGCCGGCGTGGATCCGGACCGGACGGCCGCCCAGGAAACCGGCGAGCAGACCGGTCATGGCGGCGGGCTGCCAGCTGTGCTGGGAACCGGCCACCTCGGCACGGGTGGCGTCCGGGAGCGCGGCCGCGAGGGACGCGGCAGCGGCCGGCATCTCGTCGAAGGTCTCCTCCCCGACGACGACGAGGGTGGACACGTCCAGCGCACCGAGGAGTTCGCGGTGCGGCGCGGACATCGCCCATTCCAGCGCCTGCGCGTCGGCGCGCAGGCTCTCCGCGTGGGCGACGAACGGCTCCCACAGGGGCGAGTCCCGCAGGCCCTCGAGCATCTCGAGGGGGATGTCCCTCATGTAGTGCGAGACGGCGCCGGGCCGGTCGCCCGCGTCGAGCAACCGGTACAGCTCCGCGGTCCACTCCGGGACACCCCGTGCCGCCGGGTCGAGCGGCGCCTCGAACAGGACGAGGCGGTCGACCGCCAGGCCCTCGACGGCGGCCCGCAGGGCGATCGCGCAGCCGGACGAGTGGCCGCAGAGCGTCGCGCGCCCGCCGGCGACGTCGATCATCGCGCGCACGGCGGCGAGCTCGTCGGCGAGGTCCACCCTCCCCTCGCGGAAGCTGTCCCCCCGACCCACCCGATCGTGGACGACGGTCGTGAACCCGCGCTCCGCGAGCAGGTCCGCGGTCTCGGTCGTCTGCGGGTCAATGGCGCGGAACGGCCCGGCCCCGGCGACGAACACGACGGCCGGGCCCTCGCCGCGACGGTCGTACCCGACCGTGTCGCCGCGCGACGTGGTGACGTGCTGCGTGAGCGGTGCCGCTGCTCCCGGAGCCATCAGGCGTCGCCTGCCCGGGCGGCGATGCCGTCCAGCCGCAGCACCGCGGACTCGTCGCGGTGCGAACCCGACGTCCCGACGTGCGCGTCGCTGATCACCGGGCCCTTGGTGATGACGTGGACGAGCGCCATGCCGTGACCCCGCCCGAGTGAGAAGTCGTCCTTCAGCCAGTCGAGTATCGGGCCGGCCTTGGTGCCGGGACCGAAGCCGCGGGCCGTGGCGAGGGCGACGAGCTCCTGCGGGGTCCTGCCCGTCCTCTGCTCGGCGGCGTCGAGGTAGGCCTGGAACGACATGTGCGCCTCCGGGGGCTGCGAGGGGTCCGTTGGGTCCGTGCGCACGTTAGGACCGTGCCGCCCCGCCGGACTCATCGGTCGCGCTGCCGGTCGTCGGATGCCCAGCTACGCCGGCCCGCTCGACGACGACCTGGACGCCGTGACCGACCGGCCGGACGCGCTGCGGGCCGCATCCAGCGGACGAGCTGCGGACCTCTCGCCGACCGAGGCCCGTTCGGAGGGCTCACCGGAGTCCCGGGGGAGATGGATCAACGGGTCGCACTGGTGGAGACGAGGGGAATCGAACCCCTAACCCCCGCCTTGCAAAGGCGGTGCTCTGCCAATTGAGCTACGTCCCCGGGTGGCCCTGCGCGGGCCGGTGGTTCAGCGGGTGGGCGTGCTGACGGCGCCCGGACCGCTGGTGGCCTCGCGCCAGAGGTCGGCCTCCGTTCGGTCGGTGGACCGCTTGCGGACGGCGACGAGTGCACCGGCCGCAGCGGCGACGAGCGCCAGCTTCTTCAGCACGCGGAGAACCTCCTCGGGCGCTTCGCTCGCCGCGGCGGCGACGTGCGGGGGAACGCGGAACCGCGAGGCTCCGGTACACGGGTGGGCCTGGGAGGACTTGAACCTCCGGCCTCATCCTTATCAGGGATGCGCTCTAACCGCCTGAGCTACAGGCCCGTGAACCTCGAACAGCATACGTGACCCCCGGACCGCGCCCGCAGGGGGCCCGGCACCCTCCGCCCGGTCGTCCCGAGTGGGCCCGGAGGGTCCGCGCAGGGACGACGATCGCGCTCGACGCCACGGAAGTACGGCACCTGGCCGCGGTGTCGTCCGGAGGACGACGAAGTGATCGGCCCGGAGGGTCCTGCGAAAGGACGACGGCCACGCTCCGCCCACCTGGGGACGGCACGTGGCCGCGGTGTCGTCCCGAGTGGGGCCCGGAGGGTCCCGCGAAAGGACGACGGCCACGCTCCGCCCACCTGGGGACGGCACGTGGCCGCGGTGTCGTCCCGAGTGGGGCCCGGAGGGTCCCGCGAAAGGACGACGGCCACGCTCCGCCCACCTGGGGACGGCACG
>NZ_JASNFN010000036.1:0-53214 GCF_030731085.1 Blastococcus carthaginiensis
GGCTCTTCGCGGTTCCTGGTGATGGCGAGGCGTGAGCCGGAGATCGTGAGGCTGGGCCGGAGACGTTGAGGGCCCGTGGTCCTGCTGGGATGGGTGTTGCCTAGACATCCGCACCAGTGAGGTCCACGAGCCGTGTTCGAGCCTACGGGCTCGCAGCGTGATGCTGCGAGCGCGATCTTCAACCTGCCCGACTACCGCGTCCTGAGCGCCGCCGACGTGGGCGACGGCGTGCGCCGGGTCGAGGTGGAGTCCAGCGATCCACCCGGCTGCCCGGTCTGCGGGGTGCTCGCGGTCCGGGTGCACTCGCGCCGCCGGCAGGCGTTGCGGGACCTGCCGGTCGCCGGCCCGACCGAGGTGGTGTGGCTCAAGCGTCGCTGGTTCTGCGACCAGGCCCGATGTCCGCGGGGGACGTTCAGCGAGGTCACCGACCAGGTGCCGGCGTTCGCCCGCTCGACCGCCCGACTGTGTCAGGCGCTGGTCGCCGCGGTCGTGGTCTCCGGCCGGGCGGCCAGCGAGGTCGCCCGCGCGCATCGGGTGTCGTGGTGGCTGGTGCAGTCGATGCTCACCGCGGCCGCCGACCTGATCGGCGACCCCGATGACGTGCTGGTGCGCCGGCTCGGGGTCGATGAGCACCGCTACCGCTCGGTCCGCTTCTTCCGTGACCCCGACGGTGGCTGGCGGCGCTACGAGCCGTGGATGACCACCCTGGTCGATGCCGACACCGGCCGGGTGCTCGGCGTGGTCGACGGCCGCGACTCCGCCGGCGTCGGCGCCTGGCTGGCCGCCCGCAGCTGCGCCTGGCGGGATGCCGTGGAGGTGGTGGCGATCGATCCGTCAGCGGCGTTCCGTAAGGCGCTGCGCGAGCAGCTGCCGCACGCGGCGGTCAGCGTCGACCCGTTCCACCTGGTCAAGCTGGCCAACGACATGGTCACCGCCGTGCGGCAGCGGGTCGTCCGCGACCGCAAGGGCCGCCGCGGCCGCGGCATCGACCCGGCCTGGGCCAACCGACGGCTGCTGCTGCGCGCCGGCGACACGCTCGGCCCGCGGGCGCTGGCCCGGCTGAAGGCGACCTTGCGCACCGATGACCCGACCGATGAGATCGGCGCTGCCTGGGGCGTCAAGGAGGCCCTGCGCCGGCTGCTGACCAGCGGCTCCCTGGCCGAAGCCCACGAGCACAAGATGCGGCTCGGCGTCTTCGTGCTCGCCGCCAACATGCCCGAGACCGACCGGCTCTGGGCGACCATCGACGCCTGGTGGGACGCCATCGAGGTGCTCGTCGTCACCGGCGTCACCAACGCCCGCACCGAGGCTGCGAACACCGGCATCAAGCAGATCAAGCGCACCGGGCGCGGCTACCGGAACGCTGCCAACTACCGCACTCGTATCCTGCTCGCCAGCGCCGCCCGGACGGCAGCGTGAACACCCTTCTCAGCGACACCGTTCACCAGGAACCGGGAAAAGCCTGTAAAGCGGATAGCAGATGGGCGCATACTTGGCACCCTTGAAGATTTCGGGAAGTAGAACCTCGGTCAGCATCTTGACGTCGTGCTGACGGGACCCCTTCAGCATGTCGCGGAAGACGTCCCAGCGGTCGTACTGCGCGTACCCCTTCTCACCCAGCCGGGCCATGATTCCGACACCGATGACGACCTGGACTTTGTCGAGGTCAGTGTCGTCCTCTATGTCGACGACATGCACGGTTCCGGTCGGAGGGGTGTTGAATGCCAGTTCGTACACGTCGTGCTTCAGCCTGCGAATCAGGCTTACGTCAAACCTCTGAGGTAGTCCGTTCAGGACCTTGTACAATAAGCCAAAGTCGGACAGGACGACTTCCCGAGCGTTAACGGAGTGACCGTGGATCGTCAAGGGGGCATTGTTGAGACTCTCGACCTCATTCGGAGTCCTTGGCCTCCGGACGAAGACGAGTCGATCGTTCAACACCTGCACCTGGCTCGCAGTCAAGCATGCAATAAGGTTGCCTAGGAGTCGCTGAATGTGAGGGTCCGTGAGGCTGTACCCCAGGAAGATGACCGGATGCTCGACGAACATTGTGAGCATCTTGGCGATAAGGTACGGATTCTTAGCCCAGTAGTCCTCGTAGTCCTCGGCGGTAAGAACCATGGAAGACGGGTCCGTAACCGAACCGTGGATCTTGTAGATTTCTCCGATCGCCTGAGTCTGAGCGAACAAGATGTCTTGCTGGCCGACGAAGACCTCTAAGTGGGGCAGTGACTCCTCAAGGAAGGTATCCCAGTTGGTGGTAATCACTGAGTGGACGCGGACCGACTTCAGAGCCTTGACTTCTGCCACCATGTCGGCCTTTTTTACTGGCCGAAGGGTACGCAGGTACTTGGCAATCTCAAACTTCAGTGGGTCGGCTCGCTGACGGACGCTAGCCTGCTGTTCCCGCCGGGAATGCTGGTACTTCCGCTTCGTGAACCATTGCTCGAAGAAGTCTTCGGCCAGGAGCGAGGCGACGGCGGGCAGGTCATCGCCCGCCTTTCCGCGATAGTAGGGCATTGGGCGACCCGCATCCGCGGCGAAGCGCTCCAACAGTGCAGCCCATGTGGGAGCCTTCAGATACCGGAGAGAGAGGCCAGAGCCAACAAAGAGAACTGGAAGGCTGTTGGGCTGTTGGAGGAGTTCCTCTAGGTCTTGTTCGACACTCACGTTGCTTCGCCGCGCTCCTTAGGGGACGCCTGAGGCAGGCACCCTTAACAGTCCGAATAGAACCAGCGTCAAACGTTCCAGCGGCCGGGCGGGGACGCTCGTGTCTCCGAGGTTCACGGAGCCGTGGCAACGAACGCCTGGACGCCCTCGCACGATACGTGTCAGGGGCCTGGCCCTCGTCTTCTCCACCGAGTCGCGGACGGTCTAGTGGGCGCACGAGTCGTGCGCGAGACGGGCTCGGGCGCCCCGCTACACGGACCCCCCTGGGCCCTGGAGCCGGGTCAGCCGACCGTCGAGAGAAGCGGAGTACGAACAACGTGCCGCTTGGCGCGGTGGACCCCGCTCTGGCACCGGCAGTGGCAGTGGCAGTGGGGCGCTGGCTACACGTCGTCTGGCGCGCAAGACTCACTGATCGTCTGGAGCCAGTCTGCCTTGAGGTAGCGGACATACGGCTGTGCGGCTTGCAGGTTCTCGCGCAACACATCGAATGAGATGTAGCGACACACACCAAGCAGCGGACGCTTCATCCGATCAAAGGTCGGTCGATTGACCTGTTGAATCACCTTGCCTCGTCGCTCGTCAGGTGCGACAAGGAATAGGGGGATCGCGATGTTGGGTTGCATCGCCAGCAAGTCACTCATGCGCAGTAGACCCGAGTAGATCGATGTCGTGCTTTCGATCTCGAAGGCCGCCGTGATCGCGTTCCCCTGCAACCAAAGCAGATCGATCAACTCGATAGTCCGATTGGTGGCGGGGTCGAACTGTTGCGGTAGATGCTCGCGCAGGCGGGGCAGGTCCCCAAGCCGCTGCCCCTTCCACACTCGACTGGTGTCGTTGCGTGCGACGTGTACGTCGAACCCCATGTCGGCGCCCAGGCGTGCCAAGAGGAACTGGATTTCGGTATGCGTCGTGCCCTCGTCTTGGGCGGGCGCAGGCTCGACGGAGTCCTCGACGGGGACGTGCTCTACGTGCCCGTCATCCGGACCGTCGACCGGAACGGCGACCGATCTGGACGCCCGACGCAATCTTCCGAGGGGGCGTTCAATGGGGTGGTCGACAGCACGTTGGAGCGCCCGGACGACTGCCTCCCCGTCCGCTGGCTTCCACTTCGCTGGTGAACCTCGAAAGGGGCCGCTCCACATGTTGGGGTTGCTCAGATTCTCGAAGACGCTGAGTTCATCGCGCATGTCGAGCACTGGCACGCCAAACTCAGCGTCCACAGCGAGGACTACCTTGACCGGCACGCGGCTCGGAAATACCTCGGAGGCCCAGATGGGGCTCTCGTCAAAGTAGGGCTCGCCGGTGACTTCGAGGATCCCAACCCACCGAGAAACTCGCGTCAAGTAACAGAGCAGGTAGTCTCCGGCCTTCATCCGCTGAACGGTGGCCATCCGGGCTTCGCTGAATCCAGACACGCTCGCGCCGTGGTCCCGGAACTCTTGCCAGGTGTCCACGGTGAACAGGTCGAGCCAGTAAGTACGCGACACCGGGCGAGTTCCAGTCTCGTCGAGTATGGGCGTTCCTGAACCGCTCACGTGATGGCAGCGAGGGCCGTCTCCATGATGTCCCGAGACTCCTTGAGTTCATCAAGAAGTTCAGAAGTCGTGCGGGGGTCCGATCGGTCGTTCGCTGTCGGGTTGATCGCCTTCAGGTCGTAGGTGCGGCTCTTGATGCTGTCGATGTCGACGAACCACGACCGATCGCTGACCCGCTCAGGGTCGTCCGCGTCAAGGGCCACTCGATACAGGAAGTCGTCGAAGTCGTCCCGCGTCAGAGGATTCGACTTATTGACCTTGCGGTCGGAGAGGTCGTAGTACCAGACACGCTCAGTTGACTGCCCCTTCTTGAAGAAGAGGATGTTCGTCTTGACTCCGGCACCAGCGTTGACGAACACACCCTTGGGCAGGCTGACGACACAGAACAGGTCGCACTCGTTGAGCAACTTGCGCTTGGTCTGGACCGACGCGGTGATGGTCTGGAACATCACGCCCTCGTCGATGACCATTCCACAGGTCCCGCCAGGAGCGAGGCTGTCGACGATGTGCTGGAGGAAAAGTACCTGCGCCTTCGCGATCTTGTACGCGAAGTGCGCCTGAGCATCCTTCCCCTCCTTACTCCCGAACGGAGGATTTGTGAGGATGTAGTCGTACTGCGCCGGGGCGTCCTGCCAGAGGTGGTCCGAGGTGGCGACCCCGGTGAGCGTGTTGCCGTGCCAGATCCTCGGCGTCTCAATGTCGTGCAGGATCATGTTCGCCAAGGTGATTGGGAGGGCCTCATTGGCGTACTCGCGACCCCAGAGAACGTCGCGCCTCAGGGATTCCAACTCCGTGGGTGCCGGACCCTGAAGGATCAGGTGCTTGTAAGCCTCGATGAGGAAGCCCGCCGTCCCGGCGCACGGGTCATAAACGGTCTTGCCCAGGCGCGGATTGACGACTTGAACCATCACGCGAGCGACTTCGCGCGGCGTGAAGAACTGTCCACCGTCGTTCTTCTTCTCGCCCAGGAAGGGCAGGAGACCCTCGAACGCCTGAGAGATCGTGAAAAGATGCTGCTGACTTACCTCGCTGCGCCCGAGAACGTCGACGCTGTCGAGCGCGTCCAGGAGCGTGGTCTCGCTCTCAAGGACGGTCGAGTCCTTGTTGCCGAAGATGAGCGCCGTGACTCGCTGCCGGGCGGTCGCATTCGGCTTCTTACCGAGGGAGCGAAGGTAAGGGAAGAGTTCGTCGTTGACGAAGGCCAGAAACTCGCCCATCGCACCCGACGCGAGTGAGGCACGGTGCTCGCCGTTACCGGCAGCGTCTGGCGTCGCGGCCCAGTCGCGCCACCGGTAGGGCGCTTCCAGTGTGGGCGTGAAGGAGGCGCCGACAGCCTTGGCCATCGCCTCCTCTTCGGCTTCCTTCACGTCAAGGGCGTTGAGGTACAGCATCCACGTCAGTTCTGCGACGTACAGGCGCGCACCCTTAGCCTTGTCGCGCCGCAGAATGTTGCAGATGCCCTTGATGTACCTGTTGAGGTCACCTTGCGTCTCGAACTTTCGCGGAGCCGCCGCACGCCTTACCATATTGCACCTTCCTCAAGGGGCGGCTGGTGAGCCCCAAATACATCTCGCAGCATTGAATGAGGCAGGGCCTCGGCCGCCTTCATCTGCCGGGTGGCAGCAATGCGCAGTCGTTCAATGGATTCGAACTTCGACTGGAGCGAAACTGCGAGTCCCTGCTGCTCAGGAAGAGGAGGCAGGGGGATGTGCATCGCCTTGACGATTTCGTCGCGAACACTGGCCTGGTTGACCCATTCCGTGGCTACACGTTCGAAGTAGCCTCGCCCCCAGTGGTAGCGGAGGAACGCAGCCAGCCACTCGGGCGCGAGGGTCTCCTCGTTCGTCCGATACCGGGTCAGGTGGTTGCTGTAGACCACGGGCTCGTCTCCGGCGACGGCCTGGTACAGCGCCGTCTTCCCGACGAGGGCCTTGCTGTTGGTGTTGTTGAACAGGACGTCAGAGTCACGCAGTAGGTAGCGAGCGACTTCACGGTCCTCCAACGGGATTCGCCACAGGGCGGACGAGTCCAACTCACCGCGCGTGTTGATGTTGTTCATCCGGAGGTGCACCACCCCCGCCGTCCGAGACTTCTCGCCGCTCGCGATGCCGCCCTGAGGCTCGCCGTCGAGGTGGTCTCGGACGAGAGCCCACTTCCATCCGGGCGGAAGGGCCTGCTCCGCCTCCGCAGTAGCCGTCGTCAACGAAGCAACCTCTTCTTCAGTCCTGTGAGCACCGCTTCCGCACCCTCGGGGTGCCGGTTCAGAGCCCGGAAGCCACCGGCGTTCCGGACGGCGGGGGTGTCGAACAGGGTAGCCGTCTCAAGTTCGTCGATCCCGCCGCGCCCGAACTCCAGCGCCATGGCGAGGACTGTGTTCTTGATGTCAGGGGCGAGGCTCGTGAGCCAGGGCTTCTCCTGCGCCTCGAAGGCCGCAACGCGCAGGGCCCGCGTCTTGGCCGGAGCCTTGAAGGTCAGCTCCGCGACGACGTCGTACAGGTCGCAGTCGTCCTGGTCCCGCATCTGCCGGAGCATGCGCAGGGAGGCTCCTCCGCCCTCCATGGCGCCGAACAGGTCTCCGCGACGTTGCGGGTCAGCCCAGACCTCCCGGAGACCATCCAGATCCCCCACAACGTCCTGTACTGCTGCTGCGATCTCAGCCTCGTAGTCCTCCAAGGGGATCAGCGCCTCGCGTCCGCCCCGCTGGACGACGATGGATCGACCCGCACCTTGGACCTCGACGTCGAAGCCCTCGACGCGGATCATCGTCGGGCCAGCACCCGGAGTGCCCGGATCATCGTGGTCGGGAGCGGGCGGCTGCCCTGCGTCCTCGGGCTTCTCCCTCGCCTCAAATGGCTGTCCAAAGAGGCGGGTCACGTTGGTGTAGTCGTACACGCGGAAGAGCAACTTGCTCCCCTGAGGAGTCCCGGTACGTGTTCCTCTACCCACCCGCTGATAGAACTCGATAGGTGAGTTCAGGTACTGGAAGAACACGACATTACCGAGATCGGGCACATCGACGCCGGTAGAAAGAAGATCGACTGTTACGGCGACGAAGTGGGACGCCTTGCTCCCACGGAAGTCGGGAATGAGTTCCGCTGCTGACGGTCGGAGATTCGGGTTCCCCGTGCACTGGAACGCATACGGTTCGGCGGGCTTCTGCCCCGTGGACTTGCACCACTCCTCGTAAATGTTGTTCAGGGCCAGGGTCACCTCGGTGGCATGGGTGTCCCTGACGCAGAAGATGGCGGCTTTCTGGTGCGGCCCGCCGGTCTCCAGCAGCATCGCGAAGAGGTCTTCGCACATGGCGTCCACACGGTCCGGCAGTTGCAAAGCCTGCTCGTAACGGCGAGCGTCGTACTGGTCATCGATGTCGCCCGGCTGGATGGTCCGGCCGGTGTAGTAGTCCTTCGCCGAGCGCTCGACGATGTCGTCGCGGGTGATAGCGGTCGCGTCCAAGTCCACCGTGCGCCGGATGACCTCAGACGCAGCCAAGTACCCGTCCTCCTGCCCTTGGACGAGGCTGTACTCGTACACGGGCTCCCCGAAGTAGCGCAGATTGTGCGCGGTGATCTGCTCATCGCGCTCCCGCCCCGGCTCGCCCGCGTGGCCACCAACAATCGTGCGCGGAGTGGCGGTCAATCCGATGTGGACGGCATTGGGGTTATCGCGCAGAACGACGCTCCACTTACCCCACGCGGATCGATGGCACTCGTCGATGATGATGTGACTGAAGTAGTCGGGCGGGTAGTTCTCGCGCCAGAACTGCGGCTCGCCGTCGCTGTCAACATTCAGCGTCTGATACGAAGCGACAAGGACGCGGGCGTTCGCCTGTGGGTTGGACGAGGTGACGATCTGCGCACCATCGCCGAAGAACCCGTGCAGTCTTGACCAGGCTTGGGTACGCAACTCATCCCGGTCACAGACAAACAGAGCGCGCCGGAGTTGTCCGCCGGTCGCCAACTTCCAGAGCAACTGTGAGGCGATGTTCGTCTTGCCCGCCCCGGTCGGAAGAGTCAGCAGGACACGGTCCTGGCCCGTGGCCATGGCTTCGAGTGCTGCACGGACGGCCGCGTCCTGGAAGTACCACCTGCTCGACTCCCCACCCTTGTAGGTCTTCAACAGCGGAGCGGCGGCCGGGGAACTCAGACTGATGCCACGGAGCGCCTCGTAGCGCTGCCTCAACTCATCCGGCGTCGGAAACTGAGCCAGGGGAAGGTGCGAGGCGATGTGGCGCGTGTCCTCGCCCCACTCGGTGTACAGATGGCCGTTGCTGGCAAAGACGAAGGGTACGTGGAAACGTCGCCGATAGTCCTGAGCCTGCTGGAGGCCCAGAGCATCGCCTTCCTCCTCCTTCTTGGCCTCGATGATGGCGATCGGCAGCGGACTGCCCCCGTCCGGTGCAGGGAGGCAGAGCAGGTAATCGGTCCGGCCCTTACGTCGCCTCGGCCGTCCTCCGATGATGTCCGACCCACCGACTGTTGTCTCGACTCTGATGAGGTCGCTTCCCCAGCCGCGTGCGGCCAAGGCCGGATCGATCAGGTCCCGTCGAGTCTGGTCCTCGTTGCGCGCCATCGTGCCTCCCCGTGACTCCGTCGTAACGTGTGGGAGCCATTGGACGCGGAGGGTATGACAGTCCGCTTGACGCGATGTATGCGCGGGTCTCGCCAGCAGCGCACGCGGCGTGTCGCTGGAGCGCGATCAACCGCTAGGACCAGGGGCCACGCCCGTCGGCGGGCTCGCCGTCGGGCGTGGTGGGTCTCGCCCCGCCCGCCCGCATCTGAGGGTCTACCCCGTCATGCATCAGGCTCCACAGGCGCCCCTCCGCATTGTTGCGCGATGCGGAGAATACGGTAGTGGCTCCGTTGAGCGTGTTGCGGAGATCGCGCGCAATGTCAGACCACGACAAGTCTGTCCGCCGCCATTGAACGCGGACAACATGTCTGCGCTCCGGTGGCTCGGAGCCCAGGTACTGGTACCCGGCGCTGCAAATACCCAAGGCTAACGAGCCAGACCCCTTAAGTGGCAGGACCACCAAGTCGCCAGGAGTGATGCGGTGGCGCAAAGCCCAGAGTTGATTAACGTAGTTCCCTACTCGACCCTTGGGGGCACTTTGCATCACTTCTCTGACGGTCTTTTCCATGGCTTCCCGACTCGCGACCAGTGTCAGGTCCGGGAAGTCACTGAAGCCTCCGCCAGCCAGGCCGCACCCGAGCGCCCATGCATCACGCTCGCCGCCAGCACCGGCGCGCACAACCCAGGCGGTCATTGCACCTTCCCGACGACGACGCGATCAGGCTCACGTTCACTGCCCTCAACCTAGGCACCACCGGCGCTGGTGGCATCAGGCGCGGCAGGAGATCACCCGTCCTTGCGCCTGATGCTCGCCTGCACGCTCGCTCGGCGGGGCGTGTCGCGGCAGGGGTGCTCAGCCCATCGTTCCGCGCAGGGCGTGCAGTCGCGTGTCGATCGCCAGGGATCTCATCGCTGGCTCTATGTCTGGCCCAGGAGGCCCGCCAGGCGCTGGAGAGGGGGGAGGTTACCTCCCTCCAATGATGGTCATTGCGTCACCCTCGAATGGTGGTGCATCGCTCGCGGGGTCCGGTCCTCACTCTTCTTCGTGCAGGATGCCTAGCGCTTCGTTTGAGTCGCTGGTCGTCACGAGAGAGAAGACGATGCGAGGCCGTCGATAATCGGGCGCACACGGCCTTACAAGTCTGCGGATGCTGATCTCCAGTTCCTCATGTTCGCCGACTGGAACGAGCCACTCGACAGGCTCACCCTCTGGCACGCCTCCAGGGTTTCTGATTGTGCGTTGCACGGTGGCGATGGACTCCTGGAGGTGGTCCTGGGGGACCACGGAAACCGTTGCAATGTCGGAGACGAGGATCGGCACGTCAGTGCCGTCATCTTGCTCAACCTCGACCTCTGCGGACTTGCCGGTCGGCGTCTCGACGGTATGAAGCAACCAGGGACGCCCTTCGATTCTCTGCCCGCCCGTAGTTTCAAGGGCGACGCGGCCTTGGACGCTCATCCAGGCCGCTGGGCGATCCTCCCCCGAGTCGGTCCGTACGCGCTCGCACGTGCATGGCTGTTCGCCTGGCGTCACGACTCCCCCTCTGGCGTGCTCCCGTCGACTTCTCCGTGAGGACTGCCGATCAGGCACAACATGGAACATAGATGTGGTGGTGGGTGGTACGCCAGCGCCGGACGGTTGCTGGTCGTGCCCGCCTACAAGTCGGCTCGCCACGCGAGCCTGTCCGCAGAGCGCAGGCAGACGCTTGGATCCCGGACTCGCTTGCTTCGAGAGGAGGCCGGACTGACGGTGGAGGCCCTCGCTCAGGCGTCGGGTATCGCGGACAAGCACATCCAGCGGATCGAGGGCGGCAAGGGCAACCCGACGCTGGCCACGCTGTACGCCTTGGCGGATGCAGTCGGACGCCATCCGCGCGACCTCATCCCCGATTAGGGGCCTCGTCCGCCCCCCTGGCACCTCCATCCCACGAGTTCTTCCTCCTCGGGGGCGACGGCATAGGCGCGCCACGGGTTCTGTCATGAGTGCAAGCCAGCATGCCCTTCGCTGGCTTGCACTCATGACAGGTTCTGTGGCCCGCTGGCGCCGACGACACCGGCCGGAGGAAGAACGGACCAGACACCCTCGGGCCGGACGAACACGATCAGACGACTAGAAGAGGGTGTCTTCGTCCTTGACGACGCCCCGCATCGCGTCGTAGTCCAGCGTCACGCACTGAATCTGTCGATCTGCGGCCAGCGTGCGCGCTTGACGGCTCAGGGACTGCGCCGCAAGAACCCCACGAACGGGGCGCAGCCGAGGATCGCGGTTCAGGTAATCCAAATACCGGGTCAACTGCTCCACGCCATCGATTTCGCCGCGCCGCTTCACCTCCACGGCTACGTGCCCCCCGGCCGCGTCGCGTAGCAGGTGGTCAACGGGGCCGATCGGCGTCGGCCACTCACGTCCGACGAGGGTCAGGCCATTGCCTACAACGTGAACCTGATCAGCAAGCAAGGCTTGGAGGTCCCGCTCAACGCCTTCCTTGACCAAGCCGGGCTCGACGCCGACGTCGGCCGTGTGCTCGTGAAGCACCTCGTGCAGGTCGATAACGAGTGTCTCAGCGGTCTTGGAGTGCGTGATCGTCCAGGTGCTGCCGTCAACCTTGCTGGTGCAAGGCGGCCCCATCCAGAAGAGTGCCTTGCTCCCCATGCTGCCGTGTACGAGGACCGTGCCGTCGGACTTCTGGACGATCAGCCGCTCGGCGACGGGCAAGGACGCATTCAACTTGCCGCTGTAGGTAGCCGAACAGCGGGCTACGAGGATGCGCATACGTTCTCCGTGGCGACGAAAGCCGAATCGGTCCAGGTGGCAGGTGCGGTTGCGCCGCGCTTAGGCGAGGACGTTAGCGACAAGGCGCAGACTCCCCGAGCATCGGCCCTGCTCCGGCCCGCCGCTACGCGGGTCGGAGCAGGGGTGCCCGAGGACGCTGCTACTCCGGACTCGGGCCGCGCTGGGTCGTCGGCCATCCGATCCAGTGCTCGGCGGGAACCGTAGTACTCGCACGCGACGGCTGCACCCGCGCTCAGCGCTCCCAGGAAGCGGCGTCAGGCAGCAACGCCCGACACTCCGAGAGGTCGGTCGTATCTGTCGTACCTGCGTAGGTCGTACCCAGCCGACCAGGTGCGCGAGGGGTAGTGCGTGGAGCCCAGTCGCAATGTTGCTGGTCAGGCCGGAAGCGAGGGCCGCAGGGGGTCATAGAACGGTGGCCAGCACGCGCGCCTGCGGCTTGATCTCCTGCGCCGCGAACACGCCCTTGACCGGGGCCAGCAGCGGATCCCGGTTGAGCAGCTCCAGGTACCGCGTCAGCTGCTCGACCCCGTCGATCTCGCCCCGGCGCTTGATCTCCACCGCGACGACTCCCCCGTCGGCGTCCCGGCAGAGCAGGTCCACCGGACCGATGGCCGTCGGGTACTCCCGCCGTACCAGCGACCAGCCCACCCCGAAGGTCTCCACGTGCAGGGCCAGCAGGCGCTGCAGCTCGGCCTCGACGCCGTCCTTCTGCAACCCGGGGTCGACCCCGAGGTCGTGGGCGTGGTCGTGCAGCACCTCCTCGATGCTGATGATCAGCTGCTCGCCGGCCTTGTTCGTCACCGTCCACGTGCCCGAACCGTCGGTGAGCGCCTCGTCGAGACGGCACGGCGGGCTCATCCAGTTCAGCGGCTTGTAGGCGCGGTCGTCGGCGTGCACCGACACCGAGCCGTCGGCCTTGACCAGCAGGAGACGGGTCGCCATCGGCAGGTGGGCGGTGAGCCGACCGACGTAGTCGACGGAGCAGCGGGCGATGACCAGACGCACGGGCGCCGACGCTACCGCGCCGCGATCGGAGCCCGGGCCGGCACCGAGTTCCGGAAACATTCCGGTGCGGAAACGTGGCCGTCCGGGTGACCGGCACCCCAGAACGGGCGGGTGAGCGCAGCGTCGGCGACCGGCACCCCTCACGCGGACCGGCTGGCCGGGCGGCGATCGCCGTGAGCGTGGACGACGCGGGCGCCGGCTACGCCAGCCTCCGGCACATCCTGCGGCTGGACCCCGACGTCATCGAGCTCGACATCGGGCTGGCCACGGGGCTGCACACCGACCCTGCCCGCCAGGCCATGACCTGGGCCCCGGGGGAACCTCCCGGCCACCCCGACCCGTCGTCAGGGGTATGAGCACCCGCCCCCTGCGCGCCGCCACCCTGCTGGTCCTGGCCCTGCTGCTCGCCGCCTGCGCCGACGCGGCCGGTGGCGGCGGCACGCCCGCTGCAGACCCGTCGTCCCCGGCCGCGGAGGACGCCACCGTCGTGCTCCAGGTCAGCGAGGTCGGCGGCTTCACCACGCCGGCCCTGCTCGCCGGACGAGTGCCCTCCGCGACGCTCTACGCCGACGGCCGGCTCATCACCGACGGTCCCGTGATCGCCATCTGGCCGGCCCCCGCCCTGCCGAACCTGCAGGTGTACCGGCTGGGTGACGGCGGGGTGCGCGACCTCGTCGAGCGCGCGGTCACCGCCGGGGTGACCGAGACCGGCGACCTCGGCAGCCCGCCGGTCGCGGACGTGACGAGCACCCGGTTCACCGTCCGCACCGGCGGGGAGACGGTGACCCGCGAGGTGTACGCCCTCGGCATGGGCCCGGCGCCCGAGCGGGAGCCGGACGGCGGTCTCCCCACCGGGTTCGACACCGGGATCACCGAGGAGCAGGCGGCCGCGCGCGCCCGGCTCTCGGAGCTCGCCGAGGCGCTGCGGGACCCGGTCGCCGCCCTGGGTGCCGACCGGGTGAACGGGCCGGAGCCGTACCAGCCGGAGGCCGTCGCCGCGGTGGTGGGCCCCTACGTCGAGGTGGACCCCCCTCAGGCCGAGCAGCCGTGGCCGGGGTCGGAGCTGCCGGGCGAGCCCATCGCACCGGGGACGACGTGCGTCACGGCCACCGGGGAGCAGGCCCAGGCGGTGCTCGAGGCCGCCGCCGAGGGCAACGCGGCCACCCCGTGGGTCGGCGAGGCCGGGGCGCGGTGGTCGGTGGTGCTTCGGCCGCTGCTGCCGCACGAGTCCGGCTGCGCCGACCTGACCGAGGGATGAGCGATGGGCCCGGATCTCCTGCGAGGTCCGGGCCCGTCGCGGCCGGCCGCCTACGCGGTGGTGGGCCTCGTAGGTCGGTGTCGACGCCGGCGCGCTCCTGGACCGGGTCGGCGCCACTGCCCGTCACCGGCACGACCCTGCCCGTGCGGCCGGACGTCGCACTGGCCTCGGAGTGCGAACCCTGGACCCGCAGACGTACGGCAAGGACTTCGCCGTCGTCGTGGAAGGGGTGCTGCAGCGACTGTCGGCCACCGGCGCGCAGCTGGCGGTGAAGCTGGAGATCTCGGCGACCACGGCCGACGGCTTCGGCGACGACGCCGTCCGCACAGTCTCGGAGAATGCCGGCACCCTCCGCTTCGAGCAGTCCGGCTTCGAGACCGACTGATCGATGTCCACCGAAGTGGGGAAAACGGAGAAACCTAGTTCTCATATCTTCTTCTAAGTGAGAATAAGGTTGGCTCGTGTTCTCGCCTCCCACGCCCTCCTGGCCCACGTCACGTGGCGCGACGTGACGTGGCGGCCGAGCGTGCCACCCGACGCCGTTCCGCGGTCGGTTCGGCAACGGCACTCCGGCCCCTACCGTGCGGCGATCGTCCCGCGGATCGCGACTACGTCGACACTGACGGTCGACGGTGCAACCGCCGCGCTGGCGGACGAGGCATCTCGCGAGGTCACCCGCTTCGATGCGCAACTGGGCGGTGAGGTCGCCCCGTTCGCGTCGGTACTACTGCGCAGCGAATCGGCTTCCTCATCGCAGATCGAGCAGCTCACCGCCGGCGCCAAGGCCATCGCTGTGGCCGAGCTGGGCAACGGCACGACCCGTAACGCAGTCTCGGTCGTCGGCAACGTCAGGGCGATGAGAGCCGCACTCGACCTGGCCGGCGAGCTGGACCCGACTTCCATCCTGGCCATGCATGCGGCCCTGCTCGAGGAGGTCGAACCCGCCATCGCCGGCCGGTGGCGCACCGAGCAGGTGTGGATCGGCGGGAGCTCCTACGGACCCCACGGCGCGGCATTCGTCCCGCCGGTCGCCGACGACGTTCCCGACCTCATCGACGATCTGATCGCCTTCGCCCGGCGGGACGACATCCCCCCGCTGGTGCTCGCTGCCCTCGCCCACGCCCAGTTCGAGACCATCCACCCCTTTCCCGACGGCAACGGGCGGACGGGTCGGGCGCTGATCCACGCCCTGCTTCGCCGGTACGAGCTGACTCGGGCGGTCACCGTCCCGGTGTCCGCCGGGCTGCTCACCGACGTGGACGGGTACTTCGCAGCCCTCACCGCTTACCGGGAGGGCGATCCGACCGGCATCGTCGCGGCGCTGGCCAACGGCGCACTGGAGGCCATCGTCAATGCCCGGCAGCTGGTGGCCGACCTGCACCAGGTGCGCGCCCGGTGGGACGACGTCGTGGTCGCCCGCCGCGACGCCGCCGCCTGGCGGGTCGCCGATCTCCTCCTCCGCCAACCGGTGATCGACGCCGCCACCATCGCCCGGGACGTGGGCGTCGCACCGAGCAACGCGCTTCGTGCTCTAGAACCGCTGCTCGCCGCTGGCGTGGTCACCGAGTTCTCCGGCCGGGCGCGCAACCGGCTGTGGCAGGCCCGCGAGGTGCTGGCGGCCGTGGACGCCTTCGCGGCCCGGGCCGGCCGTCGTCGCCCGGGTAGCTGACCCGGCCGCAATGCCCGTCGGCGGACGACGGGGCACCGGCCCCTCAGTCCGTCCAGACCGGCTTCCGCTTCTCCAGGAAGGAAGCCATGCCCTCGCGCGCTCCCGGCAGCTGGCTGGCCGCGGCCATGACCTCGATCGCGGTGGTGTAGGCGTCGCGCTCGGGCCGGTCCAGCTGCGCGTACATCGTCTGCTTGCCCCACCCCTTGCTGGCCCGCGACCCCCGCGTGGCCCGCTCGACGAGCTCGTCGACGGCGGCGTCGAGCTCTGCGTCGGGCACCACGCGGTTGACCAGCCCCCAGTCCAGCGCCGTCGCCGCGTCGATGACGTCGCCGGTCAGCGCGAGCTCCATCGCCCGCTTGCGGCCGACGTTGCGGGCGATGGCCACCATGGGCGTGTGGCAGAACCAGCCGCCCTTCCCGCCGGGTGCGGCGAATCCCGCGGACTCCGCCGCGACGGCCAGGTCGCACGAGGCCACCAGCTGGCAGCCGGCGGCCGTGGCCAGGGCGTGCACGCGTGCCACGACGACCTGCGGCACGTCCTGGACGGTCTGCATCAGCTCGGTGCACAGCTGCAGCAGGCTGCGCACCCCGGGCAGCGAGGCCCCGGCGACGTCGGCGAAGTCGTGACCGGCGCTGAACACCGGGCCCTCCGCGCCCAGCACGATGCCGGCGGCGTCGCTCTCCCCCGCCTCGGTGACGGCGGCGAGCAGCTGCGTCAGGTGTTCGCGGGAGAGCGCGTTGCGCTTCCCCGCGCGCGTCATCGTGATGCGGACGACGTCGCCGTCGCGCTCGACCCGGGGTGCTCCGTCAGCCATGCCCCGACGCTAGAGGAGATCCGCGGGCGGGACACCCGCGGATCTCCTCCGGTCACGCCGGGGCGGGGACCTGCTCCCGCGGGTGGGCGGGGAGGCCGTTGGCCTCGCGGACCACGTCGACCACCTGGCCCATGATGTCGTTCAGCCCGAAGTCCTTGGGCGTGAACACCCGGGCGACGCCCTGCTCGCGCAGCCGCCGGGCGTCGCTGTCGGGGATGATCCCGCCGACCACGACCGGGACGTCGTCCAGCCCGGCTTCCCGGAGCCCCTGCAGGACCGCCGGCACCACCTGGAGGTGGGAGCCGGAGAGCACCGACAGGCCGACCACGTGCACGTCCTCCTCGACGGCGGCGCTCACGATCTGGGCCGGGGTCAGCCGGATGCCCTGGTAGATCACCTCGAACCCGGCGTCGCGGGCGCGCACCGCGATCTGCTCGGCGCCGTTGGAGTGGCCGTCGAGCCCCGGCTTGCCGACCAGGAAGCGCAGCCGTCCGCCCAGCTCCTCCCCGGTGGCCCGCACGCGCTCGCGGACCTCGGTGAGCGTCTCGTCGGCCTCTCCGCCACCGGTGGCGGCGGCGACGCCCGTGGGGGCCCGGTACTCGCCGAAGACCTCCCGCAGCACGCCGGCCCACTCGCCCGTCGTCACCCCGGCGCGCGCGCACTCGAGGGTGGCGGGCATGAGGTTCACGTCGTCGCCCGCGGCCTGCCGGAGGGCGTCGAGCGCGCGGTCGGCGGCCGCCTGATCTCGCTCGGCCCGCCACGTCCGCACCGCCTCCTGGGCCGCGGCCTCGACGGCCGGGTCGACCACCATGATCGCGGTGTCCAGGTCGGCGGTGAGCGGGTTGGGCTCGGTGGTGTCGAACTTGTTGACCCCGACGACGACGTCCTCGCCGCTCTCCATCCGGCGCCGGCGCTCGGCCAGCGAGGCCACGAGCTCGCCCTTCATGTAGCCGGACTCGACCGCGGCCACGGCGCCGCCCATCTCCTGCACCCGGGCGATCTCGGCCCGGGCGCCCTCGACGAGCTCGGCGACCTTCTTCTCCACGACGACCGAGCCGGTGAACAGGTCGTCGTACTCGAGCAGGTCGGTCTCGTAGGCGAGCACCTGCTGCAGTCGCAGCGACCACTGCTGGTCCCAGGGCCGGGGCAGGCCGAGGGCCTCGTTCCACGCCGGCAGCTGCACGGCGCGGGCGCGGGCGTCCTTGGAGAGGGTGACGGCGAGCATCTCCAGCACGATGCGCTGGACGTTGTTCTCCGGCTGCGCCTCGGTGAGGCCCAGCGAGTTGACCTGCACGCCGTAACGGAAGCGGCGGTGCTTGGGGTCCTCGACGCCGTAGCGCTCCTTCGTCAGCTCGTCCCAGAGCTGGGTGAAGGCCCGCATCTTGCACATCTCCTCGACGAAGCGGACTCCCGCGTTGACGAAGAAGGAGATGCGCGCGACCACCTCGCCGAAACGCTCCTGGGGCACCTGGCCGGAGTCGCGGACCGAGTCCAGGACCGCGATCGCGGTGCTCATCGCGTAGGCGATCTCCTGCACCGGCGTGGCCCCGGCCTCCTGCAGGTGGTAGCTGCAGATGTTGGTCGGGTTCCACTTCGGCATGGTCGTCACCGTGTAGGCGACCATGTCGGTGATCAGCCGCATCGAGGGCGCCGGCGGGAAGACGTAGGTCCCCCGCGACAGGTACTCCTTGATGATGTCGTTCTGCGTCGTCCCGGCCAGCTTCGAGACGTCGTGCCCGTGCTCCTCCGCGACCGCCTGGTAGAGCGCGAGCAGCCACATCGCCGTGGCGTTGATCGTCATCGACGTGTTCATCTCGTCGAGCGGGATGCCGTCGAAGAGCGCGCGCATGTCACCGATGTGCGTGACCGGCACGCCGACCTTCCCGACCTCCCCGCGGGCGAGCTCGTCGTCGGGGTCATAGCCGGTCTGCGTCGGCAGGTCGAAGGCGACCGAGAGACCGGTCTGACCCTTCGCCAGGTTGCGGCGGTAGAGGGCGTTGGACTCGGCCGGCGAGGAGTGGCCGGCGTAGGTGCGCATGACCCAGGGGCGGTCACGCTCGTCCGGCGTCTGCGGGAACGGCATACCGGCGGAGTGTAGGGCGGTTACCGGCCGGTAGCAGCCCCGCCGGGAAGAGTGTGCGGTGGGACACTCGAGAAAGGGTGAACCCGGAGGGAGGAGAGCCGTGGCGGTCGCGGACAGCCTGCTGCACGCCGGGGGGCCGGTGATCGCCCTGGCGGCGTTCGCGCTGGTGGCGCTGTTCACCCGGTGGGCCTTCGGCAGCGACCTCGCCCGCGACCGCAGGCACCGCGGGCCCGTCGACGACGGGCTGCTCACCCACGTGGCGACGCTGAGCCGCCGCGAGTCGGCCCTGGCGCTCCGGGCGGTGCTCTCCGACGCGGGGATCCGCTCCACCCTGCGCTTCCCGGCCGCCCACCGCGCCGAGGTGCTGGTCTTCCCGGAGGACGCCGACCGCGCGCGGCAGCTGGCCGCCTCGTTCGGCGGCGGCGCCTAGCCCGGCCGCTCGGTGCGCCGTACCACGGCGCCCAGACCCGCCAGCTGGTCGACGAAGTCGGGGTAGCCGCGGTCGACGTGGTGCACGTCCTGCACCTCAGTGACGCCGTCGGAGCACAGGCCGGCCAGCACCAGCCCGGCACCGGCGCGGATGTCGGTCGCGAGCACCGGGGCGCTGGAGAATCGCTCGCGCCCGCGGACGACCGCGTGGTGCCCGTCGATGCGGACGTCGGCGCCCAGCCGCACCAGCTCGTTGACGAACATGAACCGGCCCTCGAACACATTCTCGGTGATCAGGGCCGTGCCGGTGGAGACGGCGGCCAACGCCACCGCCATCGGCTGCAGATCGGTGGGGAACCCCGGGAACGGCAGGGTGACGACGTCGACGCAACGCGGCCGTCCGTCCATCGCCACCCGGATGCCGTCGGGCAGCGCCTCGACGACGGCCCCGGCGTCGGTCAGCTTGTCCAGGGCGACGGTGAGGTGCTCGGCGACGCCGCGCTCGATGACGACGTCGCCGCGGGTCATCACCGCGCCGATCGCCCAGGTCCCGGCGACGATGCGGTCGGGCACCGTCGTGCACTCGACCGGCCGCAGCGACTGGACGCCCTCGACGGTGATCGTGGAGGTGCCCGCGCCGTCGATGCGCGCCCCCATCTCACCGAGCATCCGGCAGAGGTCGACGATCTCGGGCTCGCGGGCGGCGTTGTCGACCACGGTCGTGCCGGTGGCGAGCACCGCCGCCATGACCAGGTTCTCCGTGGCGCCGACCGAGGGGAAGTCCAGCCAGATCGAGGTGCCGGTCAGCCGCGGGGCGGTCGCCACCAGGAAGCCGTGCTCGCTCACGATGGTCGCGCCGAGGCGTTCCAGGCCGGAGATGTGCATGTCCAGCCCGCGGGAGCCGATGGCGTCACCACCCGGCAGCGCCACCCGGGCGCTGCCGCAGCGCGCGACGAGCGGGCCCAGGACGCTGATCGAGGCGCGCATCCGGCGGACCAGGTCGTAGTCGGTCTCGGTCGAGGGCGCGTCCGGGACGTCGATGGTCAGCCGGCCACCGCCCCCGCTGCCGGGGGTGCGCTCGTAGGAGACGGCGCAGCCCAGCCGGCGCAGCACCTCGCTCATGATCGCCACGTCGAGGATGTCGGGGACCTCGTCGATGGTCGAGCGCCCGGGCGCGAGCAGCGTCGCCGCCATGAGCTTCAGCGCGCTGTTCTTGGCACCGGTGACCCGCACCCGGCCCGCGAGCCTCGCTCCCCCGGTCACCTCGAAGCACTCCACCGGACCACCCTACGGTGGTCCCACTGCCGGGTCCCGCCGCGCACCCGGTGACGCGGGAACGTCCCCCTGCGGCGACCCGCTCCGGGCGCCGGCGAGGAGTGGGGGCAGGAGGGTCCTCCTCCCCCTAGGCTGCGGGCATGACCGTCCGGCTCACGCGCATCTACACGAAGACCGGCGACGCCGGTCAGACCCACCTGGGCGACATGAGCCGGGTGGCCAAGACCGATCCCCGACTGGTCGCCTACGCCGACGTGGACGAGGCCAACAGCGCGATCGGGGTGGCGATCGCGCTCGGCTCCCCCGAGCCGGCGCTGGTAGAGCTCCTCCGCAGCATCCAGAACGACCTGTTCGACGTGGGGGCCGACCTCTGCACGCCGATCGTCGCGGAGCCGCAGTACCCGCCGCTGCGGGTGACGGCGGCGTACACCGAGCGCCTCGAGGCGGCGTGCGACACCTACAACGAGACGCTGCCGAAGCTCGACAGCTTCATCCTCCCCGGGGGCACCCCGCTGGCCGCGCTGCTGCACCAGGTGCGGGTGGTCGTGCGCCGGGCGGAGCGCAGCGTCTGGGCCCTGCTGGAGAGCGACGGCGAGCGCACCAACCCCGAGACGGCGCGCTACCTGAACCGGCTCTCGGACCTGGTGTTCATCCTGGGCCGGGTGGCCAACCCCGACGGCGACATCCTGTGGGAGCCCGGCGCGCACAGCGGCGTGCACGCCCAGCGCGCGGCCGCCGCCCCGCAGGAGTAGGCAGCCCCCTCCAGGGCACCGCCCGAGCGCGAGGAGGAGAGAGGGGTACGTCGTCAGCTGCCCGGCGGGGCCGACTCCAGCCAGGACAGGAAGCCGGTCACCGTCGAGCGGTCCATCGCCAGCTCCCGCCGTCCCTGCGCGGTGCTGCACTGGAGCACGTGGACGTCGGCCGGAAGGGCCAGGTCGTCGCGATGCGCCGGCCGCTGGGCGAGCACCCGGAAACCGGCCCGGGTGAGCCGCTGCTGCGGCCGGACCGACAGCGAGAGCGCCCGGTACCAGAGCAGGGCGTCACCGCCGTACCAGGCGACGCCCACCGACCAGCGGGGCGTGCCCTCGGGGCGCAGCCACATCGTCACCGCGCCGAGCCCCGACAGCAGGAAGCGGCGGCGTAGCAGGAAGACCACGACGACGAGCAGCAGCAGGACGCCGATCAGCACCCACAGGGCGGTGGTCATCCCGCGCGCTCGCCGGCCGGGTCAGGCGCTCGCGCCGGCCGCCCTCAACCGCGACTGGGCGCGGCGTGCGGCGGCGACCGCCTCGGGGTCGTCGCCCTCGCTCTCGGCGCGGCGCAAGGCCTCGCGAGCGCGCTCGACGTCGATCTCCGAGGAGATCTCCGCCGTCTCGGCGAGGATCGAGACGCCCCGCTCGGTGACGGAGAGGAAACCACCGTGGGCGGCGATGACCATGTCCTCGCCGGACTCGGTGTGGATGGTCACGACGCCGCCGTCGGCCAGCTGGCCCAGCAGCGGCGTGTGCCCGGGCAGCACACCGAGCTCGCCCTCCGTGGTGCGGGCGATGACGCTCGTGGCCTCGCCGGACCAGATCTTGCGCTCGACGGCCACCAACTCGACCTGCAGGGTCGCCACGACACTCCTCGGGATCCACGCGGACGGGCCTTCACTGTAGCCACGGGGCCGATCGCCCCGATCCACCGGGGCCGTCGACCCCGCCCGGGCACAGAACCTCGCCTCGGCCGAGGTGGAGAGGGCAGGGCCCTGCGTCAGGCGGCGCGGCGGTACAGCAGCGTCCAGCGGCCGACGCGCACCCACGGGTGGCGGACGCAGGTGGACGACGCCCAGCGCTCGGTGTCGAAGTCCGCGGTGCGCACGTCCACGGGTGCGCACGGCGGCCAGGTCCAGTCGAGCGCCGGACGGCTCGCCGGCCGCAGTACCGCGCTGTCCCGCTCCACGTCGCCCCTCGTGCCGGCACCCGTCTCCCGGGTGCGCCTGCGGGGATGGTCGGCAGGCCCGCGCCCGTCCCGCAGACCCCGCGGTCGGATCTCACCCCATCGGGCGACCGGATCACCCCGCGAACGCCGAAGGCCGGGCCTCTCCTGCGAGAGACCCGGCCAAGGCGACCGTCCTGGAACGGCCCCGCTGCAGGAACCCGCGCCGAGCGGAGCCAGGAGTGGGGGGCAGCGGGGTCCTTCTCCTACTTCTTGAGCTTCGAGGCGTTCTTCTCGAGGTCCTCGAGGCCACCGCACATGAAGAAGGCCTGCTCCGGGACGTTGTCGTACTCGCCCTCGGTGATCGCCTTGAAGGCCTGCAGGGTCTCCGAGCGCGGCACGAACGAGCCCGGCTGGCCGGTGAAGGCCTCGGCCACGAACATGTTCTGCGACAGGAAGCGCTCGACGCGACGGGCCCGGTTCACGGTGACCTTGTCCTCTTCGGACAGCTCGTCGATACCGAGGATCGCGATGATGTCCTGCAGCTCCTGGTAGCGCTGCAGCACCTGCTTCACGCGCTGGGCGATGTCGTAGTGCTCCTGGCCCACGTACTGCGGGTCGAGGATCCGGCTGGTCGAGTCCAACGGGTCCACGGCCGGGTAGATGCCCTTCTCCGAGATCGGCCGCGAGAGCACGGTCGTCGCGTCGAGGTGGGCGAACGTGGTGTGCGGCGCCGGGTCGGTGATGTCGTCGGCGGGCACGTAGATCGCCTGCAGCGAGGTGATCGAGCGGCCACGGGTCGAGGTGATCCGCTCCTGCAGCTCACCCATCTCGTCGGCCAGGGTCGGCTGGTAGCCCACGGCCGACGGCATGCGGCCCAGCAGCGTCGAGACCTCGGACCCGGCCTGGGTGAACCGGAAGATGTTGTCGATGAAGAGCAGCACGTCCTGGTTCTGCTCGTCGCGGAAGTACTCGGCCATCGTCAGCGCCGAGAGGGCGACGCGCAGGCGGGTGCCCGGCGGCTCGTCCATCTGGCCGAACACGAGCGCGGTGGACTCGATGACGCCGGACTCGGTCATCTCGGTGATGAGGTCGTTGCCCTCGCGGGTGCGCTCACCCACGCCGGCGAACACCGACACACCGCCGAACTCCTGGGCGACGCGGCGGATCATCTCCTGGATCAGCACGGTCTTGCCGACGCCGGCACCGCCGAACAGACCGATCTTCCCGCCGGCCACGTACGGGGTCAGCAGGTCGATGACCTTGATGCCGGTCTCGAGCATCTCGGTGCGGCCCTCGAGCTGGTCGAACCGCGGCGCGTGCCGGTGGATCGACCAGCGCAGCGCATCCTCGGCGTAGCCGGGCTGGTCCAGGCACTCGCCCAGCGCATTGAACACGTGCCCGGTCACCACGTCACCGACCGGCACCATGATCGGGTTGCCGGTGTCGGTGACCTCGGCGCCGCGGACGAGGCCGTCGGTCGGCGCCATCGAGATGGTGCGCACGACGTTCTCACCCAGGTGCTGGGCGACCTCGAGGGTGAGGGTCTTGCCGAGGTCGGCCAGCGTGACATCGACCTTCAGGGCGTTGAACAGGTCGGGCATCGCGTCGCGCGGGAACTCGACGTCGACGACCGGCCCGGTGACCCGCACGACACGGCCGGAACCGGTGGTCTGCGAGGTGGTCGGACGGTCCTCGGTGACGGTCATCTGTACTGCTCTCCTGCCCTGGGGCTCGGTGGTCTGCTGTTCGGTGGATCAGTCGTTCGAGCCGGCCGAGACCAGCGCGTCGGCACCACCGACGATCTCGCTGATCTCCTGGGTGATCTCCGCCTGACGGGCCTGGTTGGCCTGCCGGGAGAGATTCTTCGCCAGCTCCTCGGCGTTGTCGGAGGCCGACTTCATCGCCCGTCGGCGCGAGGCCGATTCGGAGGCGGCCGCCTCGAGCATCGCCGCGTAGATGCGCGTGGTGATGTACTTCGGCAGCAACGCGTCGAGCAGCCCCTCGGCCGAGGGCTCGAACTCGTAGGCCGTCGGCAGCTCGTCGGCGGTGGCGTTCTCCCGCTCCCGGTCCTCCCGCTCGTAGTCGAACTCCTCGACCTCCTCGACCTCCAGCGGAGCCATCCGCTTGGCGACCGGGACCTGCGAGAGCAGCGACCGGAACTCGGTGTAGACGATGTGCAGCTCTTCGACGCCGAGGATGCCGTCGGCACCCGCGCCGCCGTCCTCGTCATCCAGGCCGGCGGTGAAGGCCGCGATCAGCTGCTCGCCCACGGCCTGCGCGTCGGAGTAGTTCGGCTGCTCGGAGAACCCGGTGAAGGTCTCGGCCATCTCGCGGTTGCGGAAGGAGTAGTAGGTCTCCCCCTTCCGGCCGACCACGTAGAGCACCGGCTCCTTGCCCTCCTGCCGCAGCAGGGAGAGCAGCTCCTCGGTCCGCCGCAGCACGTTGACGTTGTACGAGCCGGCGAAGCCGCGGTCGGAGGTGATCACCAGGACGGCCGCCCGGCGCGGGTTCTCCGGCTCGGTCAGCAGCGGGTGGTCCAGCGACGCGGAGGACGCCAGCGCCGACAGGACGCGGGTGATCTCCCGGGCGTAGGGCTTGGACGCCTCCACCCGGGCCTGGGCGCGCACGATGCGGGCACCGGCGATCAGCTCCTGGGCCGAGAAGATCTTCTTCGTCGACTGGGTGGAGCGGATGCGGCGCCGCAGCGCGCGGAGAGAGGCTGCCATCGCGTCAGGCCTTCTTCTTGACCTGGACGCGCTCCTGACCCCGCTCCGAGGCGTCCATGGCCTCGGCCTCGGGCTCGTTCACCCTGAGCGACTCGCCCTCACCGGTGGTGAACTGGCCGTAGAAGGCGTCGACCGCCTGCTCCAGGTTCCGCACCGTGTCGTCCTCGAGCTTCTTCGACGTCCGGATGGTGTCGAAGACGCCGTCGTTGTTGCGGGACACGAAGTCGAGGAACTCCGACTCGAAGCGCCGCACGTCGCTCACCGGGACGACGTCGAGCTTGCCGGTGGTGCCCAGCCACAGCGAGACGACCTCGCGCTCCACCGAGTACGGCGAGTACTGACCCTGCTTCAGCAGCTCGACCAGGCGCTGGCCGCGCTCCAGGGTCGCGCGGCTGGAGGCGTCCAGGTCCGAGGAGAACGAGGCGAAGGCCTCGAGCTCGCGGTACTGGGCCAGGTCCAGGCGCAGTCGGCCGGCGACCGACTTCATCGCCTTGATCTGGGCCGAACCACCCACGCGCGACACCGAGATGCCGACGTTGATGGCGGGGCGGACACCGGAGTTGAACAGACCAGTCTCGAGGAAGATCTGCCCGTCGGTGATCGAGATGACGTTGGTCGGGATGTAGGCCGACACGTCGTTGCCCTTGGTCTCGATGAGCGGCAGCCCGGTCATCGACCCCGCGCCGAGCTCGTCGGAGAGCTTCGCGCAGCGCTCCAGCAGGCGGGAGTGGAGGTAGAAGACGTCGCCCGGGTAGGCCTCGCGACCCGGCGGGCGGCGCAGCAGCAGCGAGACGGCGCGGTAGGCCTCGGCCTGCTTGGACAGGTCGTCGAACACGATGAGGACGTGCTTGCCCTCGTACATCCAGTGCTGGCCGATGGCCGAGCCGGTGTAGGGGGCGATGTACTTGAAGCCGGCGGCCTCGGAGGCCGGGGCGGCGACGATGGTCGTGTACTCCATCGCACCGGCGTCCTCGAGGGCGGACCGGATGGAGGCGATCGTCGAGCCCTTCTGGCCGACGGCGACGTAGATGCAGCGCACCTGCTGCGACGGGTCACCGGTCGCCCAGGCCTGCTTCTGGTTGATGATCGTGTCGATCGCGATCGCCGTCTTGCCGGTCTGGCGGTCGCCGATGATCAGCTGGCGCTGGCCGCGGCCGATCGGCGTCATGGCGTCGATGGCCTTGATGCCGGTCTGCATCGGCTCGTGCACCGACTGGCGCTGCACCACGGTGGGGGCCTGCAGCTCCAGGGCGCGCCGGCCGGTGGTGGTGATGGGGCCGGCACCGTCGATCGCGTTGCCCAGCGGGTCCACGACGCGGCCGAGGTAGCCGTCGCCGACGGGCACCGAGAGCACCTCGCCGGTGCGGCGGACCTGCTGGCCCTCCTCGATGCCGGAGAAGTCACCCAGGATGACGACACCGACCTCGCGGACGTCCAGGTTCAGCGCCAGACCGCGGACGCCGCTCTCGAACTCGAGCAGCTCGTTGGTCATGACCGAGGGCAGGCCCTCGACCCGGGCGATGCCGTCGCCGGCCTCGGTGACGATCCCGACCTCTTCGCGGGACACGTCAGGCGAGTACTCGGTGACGTAGTTCTGGATGGCACTGCGGATCTCTTCTGCGGAGATCGTCAGCTCGGCCATGGCTCTGAGTCCTCTTCCCTGCGGGGTCGTGATCTGTGGTGGTGGGCGGTCAGCCGGCGAGCTGCCGTCGGGCGGCTTCCAGCCGATGGGCGATGCTGCCGTCGATGACCTCGTCGCCCACCTGGACGAGGAGGCCGCCGAGCACCGTCGGGTCGACGGTCACCTGCAACCCGATGGTCCGCCCGTAGAGGCGACCCAGCACGTCGGTCAGCCGCCGTTCCTGGGCCGGGGTCAGGGGGGCCGCCGTCGTCACGCGGGCCACGGACCGGCCGCGGCGGCGGCTGGCGACGTCCGAGAGCCGCTCGACCGCGACCCCCGCCGTGCCGGCGTGCGAGGTGGTGAGCACGTTGCGCAGCAGGAGCTCGGTCACCGGGCTGACCCGGCCGGACAGCAGCTGGTCGAGCAGCGCCGCCTTGCCCGCGGCCGGGGCCTTGCGGTCGCTGAGGATGCGGGACAGCTCCCGGTCACCCTCGATGATCCGGCCGAAGCGGAACAGCTCGTCCTCGACGCCGTCCAGCTCGCCGCGGGCACCCGCCGCGTCGAGAGCCGCCTCGGTGGCCAGGGTCGTCGCGGCCTCGATGAGGTCGATCGGCCGCGACCAGCGCTGCCGCACGCTGAACTCGACGACGTCGAGCGCGACCGGGGACAGGCGCCTGCCGAACAGCCGCTGCGCCAGCGCCGCCCGCTCCTCGGGCTTGCCCGAGGGATCGGTGAGCGCCCGGCGCAGCGAGGGCTGGGCATCCAGCAGCCGCGCCACCGCGAACAGCTCCTCGGCCAGCGCGAGCTGGTCCTCGGCGGCGGTGGCGCGGGCCTGCCCGGTCAGCCGGTCCTTGGCCTTCCCGAGGAACCCCGAGGGGTCCCGGGTCAGCTCGTCCAGCCGCTCCCGGGCGGCGAGCAGCGCCGCGCGGCTCGAGGCCTCCATCAGCGGGTGCCTCCGGCGACGGTGCTGCCGCTCCGGCCGTCGGGGGCACCGGCGGCCAGCTCGTCGAGCTGGTCGAGGAAACGGTCCACCGTGCCCTGCCGGCGCGCCTCCTCGGCGAGGGACTCCCCGACGACTCGCCCGGCGAGCTCGACGGCGAGGCCTCCGACCTGCCCGCGCAGCTCGTTGACCACCTGCTGGCGGGCAGCAGCGATCTGCTCCTCGCCGCGGGCGACGATCCGCGCCGACTCCTCCTGCGCCTGGACCCGCAGCTCCTCGAGGATCTGCTGCCCCTCGGCCCGGGCCTGGTCGCGGATCTGCGCGGCCTCGTTGCGGGCCTCGGCCAGCTGCGCGCGGTACTGCTCGAGCGCCGCCTTCGCCTCGGCCTGCATGGCCTCGGCGCGCTCGATGCCGCCCTCGATGGTGCGCTGGCGCTCGGCCAGCATGGCCTCGAGCCGCGGCACCACGAAGCGCTTGTACAGGAAGTACAGGATGGCGAAGGAGATGATGCCGACGATCAGCTCACCCGGGTGCGGGATGACCGGGTAGGCGTCCTCCCAGAAGCCGCCTTCACCGCTCTCGGCGGCCAGGACATCGGCCGCGTTGTCGATCGCGCCCATCACGTGTTCTCCTTCCGGTCCTCGGTCAGCTGAAGACGAAGGCCAGGGCGATGCCGAAGATGGCGAGCTGCTCGCAGAGCACGAAGCCCAGGATGGCGATGGTCTGCAGCACACCGCGGACCTCGGGCTGACGGGCGACGCCGGCCACGTAGGCAGCGAAGATCAGGCCGATGCCCACGCCCGGCCCGATGGCCGACAGGCCGTAGCCGATGATCGCAAGGTTGCCTTCCATTGGGTGTGTCCGTTCCTCTCAGTCGGTCTGTGCTGCCGGGTGGCGCACATGGGTGGTGCAACTCGGGGGCGGTGACTCCGCGGACGTCAGTGGTCGTCCGCGTAGACCTCTGCGATGTACACAGAGGCCAGCAGGATGAAGACGTAGGCCTGCAGGAATGCGATCAGGATCTCGAACGCGCTGAACAGGAAGAACATGAAGAAGGCCGGGATGGACACCAGCTTCAGGAGCCCGTCGCCGTTCAGCAGCAGGAACTCCCCGCCCACCGCGAACAGCAGGAGCAGGATGTGGCCGGCGAACATGTTGCCGAAGAGCCGCAGCGCAAGCGTCACCGGGCGGGTGATCAGGAACGTCACCAGCTCCAGGATGAACACGACCGGCACGACCCAGAAGGGCAGCCCGCTCGGCACCAGGTTCTTGAGGAAGCCCCCCAGCCCGCGACGGCGGACGCCGGCGACCAGGTAGACCACGTAGACCCCGAGCGCGAACGCGATGGGGAAGCTGATCCGGCTCGTGGTGGGGAACTGGACGACCGGGATGATGGCCATCAGGTTGTTCAGCAGGATGAGCGTGAACAGGGTGAACAGCAGCGGGACGTAGGGCCGGAAGTGGTCCGAGCCGATGATGTCCCGGCCGATCGAGTTGCGGACGAGGCCGTACACGCCCTCGAGCCGGTACTGCCCGCGCCCCGGGACCACCGAGAGGCGGCGCGTGGCGAGCATCATGACGACCGCGAGGCCGATGGTCACCAGCACCATCACGATCATCGAACGCGTGATGGCGAAGGCGCCGTCGCCGACGAGCGGCTGCCAGAAATCCGGCGCACTCGGCGGTACGAACTCCTCGGCGGCCGAGACCACGGTCGTCACTACTCAGCCTCCGTCACGAACTTCTGGGTGGTTTCGTACTGCGGCCCGGAGGGCTGCCTTCCGCATCTGCGGCGTGGCACGCCTCACGGGCCGTGGTGAGCGTAGCGGACCCAGATCGCGGAGATCGAAGCGGCCATCCCCAGGACGAGGGCCACGGGCAGCACCCACACCTGGTCGAGCGCCTCGCTGAGCCACCACGCGGGCAGCCCGAAGACCAGCACGCCGGACAGCAGCATGCCCAGCGCGTCCCACGCCTCGCGCAGGTGGGCACCCGCGACCATCTGGTGGTGGACCGGCGCCGGCCGCTCGGTCCCGCCGGGCTCGGTCAACGCGCCGCCCCGGACGCCGCCCCCGGCTGGTCGTAGATGTAGGTCTTCACCCGGGTGAAGGCGACGACCTCGCCGATGGTCCCGGCCAGCGACACGACGATCGCGGTGACGGCGAACGCGATCGGTGAGAGCCACTCCGCGTTGCGGAACAGCACGAGGAACACCCCGAGCAGCATCACCTTGAAGAAGTAGCCGACGAGAGCGCCCATGAAGACCACGCGCGGGTCGAGGCCGGCCATCCGACGCAGGAGCACCAGGGTGGAGACGGTGCTCACCAGGACGACGGCGATGGCGAGGGCGCTGCCCGCCGCACCGAGCGCGCCGTCGACCGCCACGAAGACGGCGAACGCGACGACCCCGATGACGGCCGCGGGGACCAGCCCACCGCGGAGCATGGCGGCGTAGGGATCGGGTCTCGTGGCCGGTTCACCTTGCGAAAGCACGCCTCACGGTACCTGGAGGGACCCCGCCGCCCTACCGGGTACGGGGCCGCGTCCGCACTCAGAGCGGGACCCGCTCCGCGCCGGCGGCCGGGGGCGCCGGCTCCTGGCTGCCGGCGCGGTGCGCCCGCGCCGTGGGGTGGTCGGCCCGGCTGCGCCGGCGCTGCGCCTCCAGCTCCGCGGCGCGGGCCTCCCGGGCGGCCCGGCGGGCCCGCGGGCTGAGCACCACGACCACGCCGACGACCAGCAGGACCGCCACGGCCACGACGAGCTCGACCCGGCCTCCGGTGATCGACATCCCGACCGCGCCGAACGAGAGCAGCGCGGCCCAGAAGTACATGACCAGCACCGCGCGCTTGTGCGAGTGGCCGATGGACAGCAGCCGGTGGTGCAGGTGCATCTTGTCCGGCGAGAAGGGCGACTGCCCCTTCCGCGTGCGCCGGACCACGGCCAGCAGCAGGTCGATGAAGGGGATGAAGAGGATCGCGATCGGCACGAGCAGTGGCAGGGTCAGCGGCAGCAGGCTGGCCGCCGAGTCGAAGGTTTGCGCGTCCACCCCCCCGGTGGCGGTCACCGCCGCGGCCGAGAGCATGAGCCCGACGAGCATCGAGCCCGAGTCGCCCATGAAGATCCGCGCCGGGCTGAAGTTGTGCGGCAGGAAGCCCAGGCAGGCCCCGGCGAGCACCGCGGTGATCAGCGCCGGGGCGCTGGCGGTCTCCACGTAGCCGGTCAGCCCCAGGTGGAAGCTGTACGCGAAGAAGGCCAGGGCGGCGATCGCCGAGACGCCCGCGGCCAGGCCGTCGAGGCCGTCGATGAAGTTCAGCGCGTTGACCGCGAACACGGTCAGCAGGATGGTCAGCGGCACGCCGACGTCCGGGCCGAGGATCAGCGTCCCGATGTCGGCGAACGGCAGGAACAGGAACGCCAACTGGACGCCGAGCAGCACCATGACGCCGGCCGCGGCGATCTGCCCGGTGAGTTTCGTCAGTGCGTCCAGGCCCCACTTGTCGTCGAGCACCCCCAGCAGGCAGATGAGCCCACCGGCGACGAGGACCGCGTAGACCTGGGTGTCGTCGAACGTCCGCTGCAGCGCGGGTAGCCGGGAGGCCACCAGGACCGCGGCCACCACGCCGAGGTACATGGCCACGCCCCCACCCCGCGGGGTGGGGATGACGTGCACGTCCCGCTCGCGGGGAGCGGCCATCATCCGCAGCCGGATCGCCATCATCCGCACCACCGGCGTGGCCAGGAAGGTGACCAGCGCCGCGGTGAGCAGGACGACGACGTACTCGCGCACGGGCTCAGGTGGTCCGCGCCGGCTCGGGGTGCGCAGTCGGTCGGTTCGGGTGGGGGTAAGCAGGGTGGGCGCCGACGAGCTCACGGACGCCCGCGGCGACCTCGGCGGTGCGGCTGCCGTCGGCGTCGCGGATGGCGGCACCGATCAGGGAGGCGATCGACTTCATCTCCGGCTCCGTCATGCCCTGGGTGGTGATGGCGGGGCTGCCGACCCGGATGCCGGAGGCCACGGAGGCCGGCTGCGGGTCGAACGGGATCGCGTTCTTGTTGAGCACGATGCCTGCGGCGTCGCACCGCTTCTCGGCGTCGGCACCGGTCACGCCCGTCCCCCGCAGGTCGAGCAGGGCCAGGTGGGTGTCCGTGCCGCCGGCGACCGGCCGGAGCCCCTCGGCGGCCAGCCCCTCGGTCAGCGCCTGCGCATTGGCGATCACCTGGCGGGCGTAGGCCTGGTAGCCGGGCTGCAGGCACTCCCTGAAGTTCACCGCCTTGGCGGCCACGGCGTGCATGAGCGGGCCGCCCTGCATCATCGGGAAGGCGGCCTTGTCGATCGCCGTGGCGTGCTCGGCCCGGCAGACGATGGCGCCACCGCGCGGGCCGCGCAGCACCTTGTGCGTGGTGAAGGTGACGACGTCGGCGTGGGGCACCGGGCTGGGGATCGCCTTCCCGGCGACGAGGCCGATGAAGTGCGCGGCGTCGACCATGAAGATCGCGCCGACCTCGTCGGCGATCTGCCGGAAGGCGGCGAAGTCGATGAGCCGCGGGATGGCCGAGCCGCCGGCGACGATCAGCTTCGGCCGGTGCTCGCGGGCCAGGTCGCGCACCTGGTCGTAGTCGATGTGCTCGGTGCGCGGGTCGACGCCGTACTGCACGGCGCGGAACCACTTGCCGCTGAAGCTGACCTTCGTGCCGTGCGTCAGGTGGCCGCCGTGCGGCAGCGCCATCCCCAGGAAGGTGTCCCCCGGCGAGAGGAATGCGCCGTACGCGGCCAGGTTGGCGTTCGCCCCGGAGTGCGGCTGCAGGTTGGCGTGCTCGGCGCCGAAGAGCTCCTTGGCCCGCTCGATGCCGATCTCCTCGGCGCGGTCGACGACCTCGCAGCCGCCGTAGTACCGCCGTCCCGGGTAGCCCTCGGCGTACTTGTTGGACAGCGTGCTGCCCAGCGCCGCGAGGACGGCGGGGCTGGTGAAGTTCTCGCTGGCGATCAGCTGCAGCCCGCCGCGGAGGCGCTCCAGCTCACCGGTGACCACACCGGCGATGTCGGGGTCGACGGCGGCGAGGGCCTCGAAGTCCGGTCCCCAGTAGGGGGTGCTCATCTCAGGCGCACTCCAGACGAGTCGGATGCGGACCGCGACGCCCGGGCGCGGCAGCGGCTGGTCCACGGTATCCCCCTCGGGGGCGCAGACGAGGGAGCGCACCGGCCACGGTCGACGCGAGAGCCTGTCCAGGGCACCGCCACGAGCGTGCGAGCGGTGGGGCGGACGGGGTCGTCCTGGGGCCCTCCTCAGTCGCTGAGCTCGGGGACGACCTCGCGCAGTCGCTCGACCGGCACGGCACCGACCCGCAGCACCCGGGGTGCCGGACCGGTGCAGTCGACGATCGTGCTCGCCCCCGAGCTGGTGCGCGGACCGCCGTCGAGCACGACGGCGGCGTGCAGACCGAGCTGCTGCACGGCCTGCTCCGCGGTGGTCGCCGCCGGCCGCCCGGAGCGGTTGGCGCTGGACACCGCGAGCGGCCCGGTGCGCCGCAGCAGATCGCGGGTGAGCCCGTCGTCGGGGAGCCGGACGGCCACCGTGCCCTGGGCGTCACCCAGGTCCCACGCCAGCGACGGGGCGTGCTCGACGACGAGGGTGAGACCGCCGGGCCAGAACTCCTGGGCGAGCCGCGTCGCGACCGCGGGGGTCTGCAGCACCAGCCCGGCCAGGGTGGAGGCCTCGCCGACGAGCACCGGGACCGGCATCGCCCGGCCGCGGTTCTTGGCGTCCAGCAGCCGGCGCACCGCCGCGGGCGAGAAGGCATCGGCGGCCACGCCGTACACGGTGTCGGTCGGGAGCAGCACCAGCTCGCCCCGCCCGATCGCCGCCGCCGCGGCGTCCAGGCCGGCGGCGCGCGCCTCGGGGTCGGAGCAGTCGTAGAAGTCGGACACGAATGCCGAGTCTGTCATCGAGGTGGGTGCGCGCGACGCGCCGGCGTCACCCCCCGCCCTCGTCGTCCCCCTCGTCTTCCTCGTCGTCCCTCTGCTGCTCGGCCTCCTTCTGCTGCGCCTCCCGCTCCTTCTGCTCCTCCTTCCGCTCCTTCTCCTCCTCCTCCTTTCTCTTCTCCTCCCGCTCCTCCGACTCCTCGTCCTCGCCGCCGCCCTGGTCGACGGGGGCAGGCACCGCCACCGGCGGCACCGCGTAGGACAGCCGCACCAGGTCCCCGGGGGCCAGCGTCCCCACCGGCTCCACCGCCGTCACCGCACCGGCCGGCACGTCCGCGACCTCGACCGGCACGACCTCCACCCGGAGCCCGCGGCCGATCAGGTCCGCCTGCACGTCCCGCACGGGCCGGCCGAGGTGGTCCGCGGCCACCACGTCGATGCCCGCGGGTGCCGTCCCCGTGGGCGTGGTCCCGCCGGAGGGGCGGTCCGACCCGCCCGGCAGGAGGAACACCGCCAGCACCACCGCGATCAGGACGGCGGCCATGCCCGCGAGCACGGGGACGAGTCCCCGTGGCAGGCGCCGGCGACCGGACGGGGACGCCGCCACAGCAGGCAGGGGCCTGGTGCCCGGACCGGGGACGGGGAGCACCGCGGTGGCTCCCGGCCTCCCCGGCTCGGTGGGCATCCCCGCGGCCGAACGCGCGGCGGCCTCGTGCAGAGCGCGACCGTCGGGGAACCGGGCCGCCGGGTCCTTCGCCATGGCCCGCACCACCAGCGCCCGCACCCCGGGCGGGACGGACGCCGGCAGGGGCACCGGCTCGTCGCGGATGTGCATGACGGCGATCTGGACGGGGCTCTCGGCCTCGAACGGACGCCGCCCCGTGAGGCACTCGTAGGCGACCGCGCCGAGCGCGTAGACGTCGCTGGCCGGGGTCGCCTGCCCGCCCGCCGCCTGCTCGGGCGAGAAGTAGTGCGCCGTGCCGATGATCTGCCCGGTGCCGGTCACCGCGGCGCTGGCCGCGGACCGCGCGATGCCGAAGTCGGTGAGCTTCACCGTCCCCTGCGGCGTGACCAGCAGGTTCGCGGGCTTGATGTCACGGTGCACGACCCCGGCGGCGTGCGCGGCGGCGAGCCCGGCGGCCGCCTGCCGGACGACGTCGACGACCCGCGCCGGCGTCAGGCGCCGCTCCCGTGCGAGCACGTCCGCGAGGGACTCCCCCTCGACGAGCTCCATCACCAGGTAGGCCAGCGGCGCGGCACCGGGCCCGGCCGGCACCTCGCCGTAGTCGAAGACCGCGACGATGTGCGGGTGCGTGAGGAGGGCGGCGTGCTGCGCCTCCGCCCGGAAGCGGGTGCGGAACACCGCGTCCGCCGCGAACTGGTCGCGCAGCACCTTGACCGCGACCGGCCGGTCGAGGAGCGTGTCGTGCCCCCGCCAGACCTGGCCCATCCCTCCGCCGGCGATCAACGACGTCAGCCGGTAGCGGTTCGCCAGCACCTCGGCCGGTGGCCCCATCGCGCTCGCCCCCTGTCGTCCGTTCCCCCGTGCCACCGCACCCCTGCGGGTAATCGGCAGATCCTCGGAAAGCACCCGTCCGGGTGCCGGCTCAGCCGGCGCGGCGGGCGGTGGTGTACCGCGGCCGGCCGGCCAGGTCGCGGTGGTCGTCGACGTCGGCGAACCCGCCGTGGGCGCGGACGACGGCGGGCAGCGACCCGCCCTGCTGGTCGGCGTGCTCGACGCCCAGCCACCCACCGGGTCGCAGCAGCCGCGCCGCGGTGGCCAGCAGCCCGCGCACGACGTCCAGCCCGTCGGGACCACCCCAGAGGGCGAGCGGCGGGTCGTGGTCGGCGACCTCGCGCGGCACCCGGGCGCCGTCGGGCACGTAGGGCGGGTTGCTGACCACGAGGTCGGCACTGCCGTCCAGCTCACGCAGCAGCCCCGGGTCGGTCATGTCACCGGCGAGGACGTCGACCGGGGTGTCCCCCGCTGCCGAGCGCGCACCGGCGTTGTGCCGCGTCCACGCGATCGCGCCGGGGTCGCGCTCCACCGCCGTCACCCGCGCGCCGGGGTGCTCGTGCGCCAGCGAGAGCGCGATCGCCCCGGATCCGGCCCCGAGGTCGACGACGACGGGGGCCGCGACCCCGGACAACCGCTCCAGGGCCCAGCTCACCAGCAGCTCGGTCTCCGGCCGGGGCACGAACACGCCGGGACCGACCGCGAGCTCCAGGTGGCGGAACGGCGCCCGGCCGGTGAGGTGCTGCAGCGGCACCCGGTCGGCGCGCTGGGCCACCAGCTCCTCGAACCGGGCGGCGGCCGCGTCGTCCACGGCGCCCAGCGTGAGCAGCCGGGTGCGCGGGACGCCCAGGACGTGGCCCAGCAGCAGCTCGGCGTCCACCCGCGGGCTCTCGACGCCGGCCTCGGCGAGGCGGGCGACCGCCCCGCTCAGCAGGGGCCGCGCGTTCAGGAGCCGGCCGCCAGCAGCTCGGCGGTGTGCGCGCCGACCAGCGCGTCGATCACGCCGTCGAGGTCGCCGTCGAGCACCTGGTCGAGGTTGTGCGACTTGTAGCCGACGCGGTGGTCGGAGATCCGGTTCTCCGGGAAGTTGTACGTGCGCACCCGCTCGCTGCGATCGACGGTGCGGACCTGGCTGCGGCGCTGGTCGCTCGCCGTGGCGGCGGCCTCCTCGCGCGCAGCGGCCAGCAGGCGGGACCGGAGCACGCGCAGCGCGGATTCGCGGTTCTGCAGCTGGCTCTTCTCGTTCTGCGAGCTGACCACGATGCCGCTGGGCAGGTGGGTGATCCGCACGGCCGAGTCGGTGGTGTTCACGCTCTGCCCGCCGGGGCCCGACGAGCGGAAGACGTCGATGCGCAGGTCGTTCGGGTCGACGCTGACGTCGACCTCCTCGGCCTCGGGCAGCACCAGGACGCCGGCAGCCGACGTGTGGATGCGGCCCTGGCTCTCCGTCGCGGGCACGCGCTGGACCCGGTGCACGCCGCCCTCGAACTTCAGCCGCGACCAGATGCCCTCGTCGGTGCGCGACTTCACCGCGATCGCGACGTCCTTGTAGCCGCCGAGCTCGGCGTCGACGGCGTCCAGGACCTCGGTGGCCCACCCCCGTCGCTCGGCGTACCGCAGGTACATGCGCAGCAGGTCGCCGGCGAACAGCGCCGACTCGGCACCGCCCTCGCCGGCCTTGATCTCGAGGATGACGTCCTTGTCGTCGTCCGGGTCCTTGGGCAGCAGCTGCTCGCGAAGCCGGCCGGTGAGCTCGGCGATCTGCCGCTCCAGCGCCGTCGCCTCGGCCGCGAACGACGGGTCCTCGGCGGCCAGCTCGCGGGCGGCGCTGAGGTCGTCGCGGGCCTGGTCCAGCCCGCGGGCGGTCTCCACCAGCGGCGCCAGCTGGGCGTAACGGCGACCCATCCGGCGGGCGCGGGCCTGGTCGGCGTGCACCGCCGGGTCGGCCAGCTCCTGCTCCAGGCGGGCGTGCTCGGCGAGCAACCCGGCCAGCCGGTCGGGCGCCGACGTCTCGGTGCTGCTCATCGCTGGTGCTGCCTCTCGGGGTGCGGGACGTGCGGGGATCGGGCGCGGGCCGGACATGACGACGGCGCCCGCCCCACCGCAGAGGTGGGACGGGCGCCGTCGGGGGTGCTACTGGGCGTCGGTCGAGGCGCCGGCGCTGCGCTTGCCGAACCGCTTCTCGAAGCGGGCGACGCGGCCGCCGGTGTCGAGGATGCGCTGCTTGCCGGTGTAGAAGGGGTGGCAGGCGGAGCAGGTCTCGACGGTCAGCTGACCGGTCGGGGAGGTGCTGCGGGTCGTGAAGGTGTTGCCGCAGCCGCAGGTCACGGTGGTGACGTTGTAGGCCGGGTGGATGTCGGGCTTCATGGCTGCTGCCTCTTCTACGAAGTCTGGGTCGTTCAGTCGGTCAGAACGCCGGGGGCCGGACGGGTATTTCCGGCCGCGCCAGCGGGGCTCGGCCGACCAGTCTCCCAGATCGGTGAACCCCGCCGGTGGGCGGACCTGCTCAGTCCTGGCCCGGGCCCAGCGTCGTCTTCTGGATCTGCATGAGGAACTCGACGTTGTTGCGCGTCTTCTTCAGCTTGTCCAGCAGCAGTTCTAGGGCCTGCTGCGGCTCGAGCGCGGCGAGTACCCGGCGCAGCTTGATGACGATGGCCAGCTCGTCGGGCGACATGAGGATCTCCTCCTTGCGCGTGCCCGACGCGTTGACGTCGACGGCCGGGAAGACCCGCTTGTCCGCCAGCCGGCGGTCCAGCTTGATCTCCGCGTTCCCGGTGCCCTTGAACTCCTCGAAGATGACCGTGTCCATCGTCGAGCCGGTCTCGACCAGCGCCGAGGCGATGATCGTGAGCGAGCCGCCGTTCTCGATGTTGCGGGCCGCGCCGAGGAAGCGCTTGGGCGGGTAGAGCGCCGTGGAGTCGACACCACCGGAGAGGATGCGCCCGCTGGCGGGGGCCGCCAGGTTGTAGGCGCGGCCCAGGCGGGTGATCGAGTCCAGCAGGACGACGACGTCGTGACCCATCTCGACCAGGCGCTTGGCCCGCTCGATGGAGAGCTCGGCGACCGTGGTGTGGTCGGCCGGCGGCCGGTCGAAGGTCGAGGCGATGACCTCGCCCTTCACCGAGCGCTGCATGTCGGTGACCTCTTCGGGGCGCTCGTCGACCAGGACGACCATGAGGTGGCACTCGGGGTTGTTCGTGGTGATCGCGTTGGCGATCGACTGCAGCACCATCGTCTTGCCGGCCTTCGGCGGGCTGACGATGAGCGCGCGCTGCCCCTTGCCGATCGGCATGACCAGGTCGATGACCCGGGTGGTCAGCAGGTGCGGCTCGGTCTCCAGCCGCAGGCGGTCCTGCGGGTAGAGCGGGGTCAGCTTGGTGAACTCCGGCCGGTTGCGCGCCTGTTCGGGGTCCAGGCCGTTGACCGTGTCGAGGCGGACGAGCGCGTTGTACTTGTCCTTGCGCTCCCCCTCGCGCGGCTGCCGGACGGCGCCGGTGATGGCGTCACCGCGGCGCAGGCCGTAGCGGCGCACCTGGGACAGCGAGACGTAGACGTCGTTCGGCCCGGTGAGGTAGCCCGAGGTGCGGACGAACGCGTAGTTGTCCAGGACGTCGAGGATGCCGGCGACCGGCAGCAGGACGTCGTCCTCGCTGACCGTGGGCTCGCCCTGCTCGAAGCGGTCGCGGGTGTTCCCGCCGCGCTTGTTGCGGTCGCGGTAGCGACGGCCACGCCGGCCGCGGCCACCCTCGAAGTCGTCGTCCTCGTCCTCGGCGGGGCGGTCGTTGCGGCCGCCGTCGGTGCGGTTGTCGCTCCGGTTGTCCGGCCGGCCGCCCCGGTCGTTGCGGCCGTCGGGACCGCGGTTGCCGTCGCGGTTGCCATCACGGTTACCGCCGTCACGGTTGCCCCGCTCGGCGCGCTCACCGCCGTCACGGTTGCCCCGCTCGGCGCGCTCACCGCCGTCGCGGTTGCCGTCCCGCTCGCCGCGGTTGCGGCCGCGGTCGCGGTTCCGCTGCGGGCGCTCGTCGTCGCGCTGCTCGTCCTCGCGCGGCTCGGCCGGGGTGGTGTCCCGCGCGGGGGCCTCGGCCGGGGCGGCATCGGCCGGAGCCGCGGAACCCTCGGCCGGGGCGCCGGGCGCGCCGGCCGGGCGGCTGGCCGACCGGCGGGTGCGCACCGGGGCCTCGCCGGTCACCGGGCCGCCGTTGGCGCCGCCGCTGACGGGCGCCTCGAGGGGCGCGGCCGACACGGCCGCACCGCGCGCGGCCTCCGCGCCACCGGTCGAGCCGCTCTCCGTGGCCGGCGCGGGCGCGCCGCCCTCGGAGCCGGCGCCCACCTGGCGGGCGGAGATGGCCGCGACCAGGTCGCTCTTGCGCATCCGTCCGGTGCCGGGGATGCCCAGCTCGCCGGCGAGACGCTGGAGCTCGGGCAGGAGCATGCCCGACAGCCCGTTGCCGCGGCGGCGGGGGCGCCCGGCCGACCCAGAAGCGGCAGTGCCCTCGGCGGAGGCGGCGGCATCGGGCGCGCCGGTCGTGCCGAGGTCGGTGGTTTCGCTCACGTACAGGTCCTTCCCTGCGGTGACCTGCGCGTCTCAGCGCAGGGGGTGCCCGGTCCCCGGCGGACCGGCCCGGAGGGCGGGTGCGCGTCAGGAGACAGGTCGAGAGGTGCGAGGCGGATCAGCGGCGAAGAGGTTCGGACATCTGCTTCGGCCCCGCGCGAGGCTCGCCCGAGTGGGCGGCTACGCCGTGAGCCTAGTCGCGGCGCACGGGCAGGACAACACCGGATGATCTCGGCGTGTTCCCCGTTACCGAGACGATACCTGGCGCACCGGGCGGTCGACCCGGGCGCCGGCTGGGTCGATGGGGAGCGGGAGCATGCGCCAGCCGGCCGGCACGAGGGCACCGACCTCCCTGACCCGCACCGCGGCGGCGGGATCGCCGGGCGGGTCGTCCGGATGCCGTCGCGTCAGCACGAGGACGCTCGGACCGGCTCCGGAGACGACGGCGGCGTGGCCGGCGTCGCGAAGCCGGTCGATCAGCGCCAGCGACCCGGGCATCGCCGCGGCCCGCTGCCGCTGGTGCAGCCTGTCCTCGGTGGCCTCCAGGAGGAGCCCGGGCTCACGGGTCAGCGCATGCACGAGGAGGGCGGCGCGACCGGCGTTGAAGGCGGCATCGCCGTGGGGCACCGACTCCGGCAGCAGGGTGCGGGCCACGTGGGTGGGCAGCACGCCCTCCGGGACGAGCACGACGGCGAGCAGCTCGTCGGACACGTCCAGCCGGTCGGCCCGGGCGCCGCCGGCCGTCGACCACGACAGCGTGGCTCCGCCGAGGAGGCACGGCGCGACGTTGTCGGGGTGCCCTTCCAGGGCGTCGGCCAGGCGCAGGACCGCATCGCCGTCGATCGCGTCGACGTCCGGGCACAGCGACCACGCGGCGAGCAACCCGGCGACCACCGCGGCCGCGGAGGACCCCATTCCGCGCCCCTGGGGGATCCCGTTGTCCGCCTCGATCCGCAGGCCCGGCGCATCCCACCCCAGCTCTGCGCACCCGGCGCGGAAGGCCCGTGCCACCAGGTGCGACTCGTCCCCGGCCAGCGTGCCGGCGCCCTCGCCGCGCACGACGATCTTCGTCGACCCGCGTTCGATCAGCGAGAACTCGAGGACGTCGTGGCACGCCAGCGCGAGCCCGGCGCAGTCGAAGGCGGGTCCGAGGTTGGCGCTCGTGGCGGGGACCCGGACCCGGACGACCCCGGTCACAGGCCGAGCTGGGCCGCGGCCGCGGCGGCGTCGACCGCCACCGTGACGGGGGCCGGCGCCCCGGAGATGGCCCACTCCGGGTCCTTGAGCCCGTTGCCGGTGACGGTGCAGACGATCCGCTGGCCGGGCTCGAGCTCGCCGGCATCGGCGACCTGCAGCAGGCCGGCGACCGAGGCGGCCGAGGCCGGCTCGACGAAGACGGCCTCGCTGCGGGCCAGCAGCCGGTAGGCCGAGAGGATCGCGCGGTCGGTGACGGCGTCGATGCGCCCACCGGACTCGTCACGGGCGGCGAGAGCCTTGGTCCAGGACGCGGGGTTGCCGATGCGGATCGCGGTGGCGATCGTGCTCGGGTTCTCCACCACCTGCCCGTTCACGATCGGGGCCGCACCGGCGGCCTGGAAGCCGAACATCCGCGGCGTCCGCGAGGCGGTGCCGTCGGCGGCGTACTCGCGGTAGCCCTGCCAGTAGGCGGTGATGTTGCCCGCGTTGCCCACCGGCAGGCAGTGGACGTCCGGGGCGTCGCCGAGCACGTCGACGATCTCGAACGAGGCGGTCTTCTGCCCCTCGATGCGGAACTGGTTGACGCTGTTGACCAGGCTGACCGGGTAGTCGATCGCCAGCTTGCTGGCCAGGGCGAGGCAGTCGTCGAAGTTGCCGTCGACCTGCAGCAGCTTGGCCCCGTGCACCAGCGCCTGGGCCAGCTTGCCCATCGCGATCTTGCCCTGCGGCACGAGGACGGCGCAGGTCATGCCGGCGCGGGCGGCGTAGGCGGCCGCGCTCGCGCTGGTGTTGCCGGTGGAGGCGCAGATGACCGCCTGCGCGCCCTCCTCGAGGGCCTTGGTGATGGCCATCGTCATGCCCCGGTCCTTGAAGGAGCCGGTCGGGTTGGCGCCCTCGACCTTGAGGTAGACCTCGCAGCCGGTCCGCCGGGAGAGCTCGCGGGCGGGCACCAGCGGGGTGGCGCCCTCCTGCAGCGTGACCACCGGGGTGGTGTCCGACACCGGCAGGCGGGACCGGTAGGCCTCGATGAGGCCGGGCCAGCCCGGGGACACGACCGACGAGACCGTCATTGCAGACCCTCCACGCGCAGCACGCTGGTGACCCCCCGGACCGCGGCCATCTCCCGCAGTGCGGCAATGGTGGCCGACAGCGCCGCGTCCGGGGCGCTGTGGGTGACGATGACCAGCGTGGCGGCGTCGCCGCGGCCGGTCTGTCGGACGGTGGAGATGCTGACGCCGTGCTGCGCGAACTCCTGCGCGACCGCAGCGAGCACACCCGGCTTGTCGGCGACGTCGAGGCTCACGTGGTACCGCGTCGGCGTCTCGGCCATGGGCCGGACGGCGAGGTCGGCGTAGCCCGAGGGCCCCTGCCCGGCGGCCCCGGCCAGCCGGTTGCGGGCGACCGCCACCAGGTCCCCCAGCACCGCGCTCGCGGTGGGCTCTCCCCCGGCGCCCTGCCCGTAGAACATCAGCTGCCCGGCGGCCTCGGCCTCGACGAAGACGGCGTTGAACGCGCCGCCGACCGACGCCAGCGGATGGGTGGTCGGGATCATCGCCGGGTGCACCCGCACGGCGACCGAGTCGCCGGGGTGGGTGGGGGAACCGTTCGCCACGCGCTCGCAGATGGCCAGCAGCTTGACCGTGCAGCCGATCTCCGCAGCCCGGGCCACGTCGGTGGCGGTCACCGTCGAGATGCCCTCGCGGTGCACGTCGGCGGCCGAGACCGGCGTGTGGAACGCCAGGGACGCGAGGATCGCGGCCTTCGCGGCGGCGTCGAAGCCGTCGACGTCGGCGGTCGGATCGGCCTCGGCGTAGCCGAGCTCGGTGGCCTCGGCCAGGGCCTCGCCGAAGCCGGCACCGGTCTCGGCCATCCGCGACAGGATGTAGTTCGTGGTCCCGTTGACGATGCCCACGATGCGGGACAGCTGGTCGCCGACCAGCGACTCGCGGAGCGGGCGCAGGATCGGGATCGCCCCGGCGACGGCCGCCTCGTAGTAGAGGTCGACGCCGGCCTTCGCCGCCGCGGCGTGCAGAGCGACGCCGTCCTCGGCGAGCAGTGCCTTGTTGGCGCTGACCACCGACTTGCCGGCCTCGAAGGCGGCGAGCATCAGCGAGCGCGCCGGCTCGATGCCGCCGATGACCTCGACGACGAGGTCGACGTCATCCCTCGTGACCAGCCCGTGGGCATCGGTGGTCAGCAGGTCCGCGGGCACGTCGGGGTGGTGCGCCGGGCGGCGGACGGCGACGCCCGCCACCTCCACGGCGCGGCCGACGCGGGCGCCGAGGTCGTCGGCCTGCTCCTGCAGCGCGCGCAGCACCGCGCTGCCGACGGTGCCGCAGCCGAGCAGCGCCACCTTGAGGGGTCGGTTCACGAAGTCGCTCCCGCGGGGTGCTCGGGCGCCGGCTGGTCGAGGGCCGGCGAGGGGGCGGGGCGGTCGGCGAGGACCGCGTCGAGGGCGAACACGTCCGTCAGCGTCTGACGTCGCACGATCTCCCTGGCAGCGCCGTCCCGGACGGCGACCACCGGGGGCTTGAGCAGGTAGTTGTAGTTGTTCGCCATCGACCAGCAGTACGCCCCGGTGGCGGCGACGGCGAGCAGATCGCCGGGCTGGACGTCCGAGGGCAGCCAGAGGTCGCGGACCAGGATGTCGCCGCTCTCGCAGTGCTTCCCGACGACCCGGCACAGGGCGGGCGGGGCCTCGGAGACGCGGTTGGCCAGCACGCAGGTGTAGGCGGCGTCGTAGAGGGCGGTGCGGATGTTGTCGCTCATCCCGCCGTCGACCGACACGTAGTTGCGCACCTGCGGCGCGCCCGGGGAACCGCTCGCGCCCAGCCGCACCGGCTTGATCGTGCCGATCTCGTACAGCGTGACCGTGCCCGGCCCGGCGATGGCGCGGCCGGGCTCGACCGCGAGCCGCGGCACCGGCAGGCCCAGCTGGGCGCACTCGGCGGCGACGACGGCCCGCAGCCGCGTCGCGACGTCCGCCGGGCTCACCGGGTCGTCCTCGGGCAGGTAGGCGATGCCGAAGCCGCCGCCGAGGTTCAGCTCGGACAGGACCTCACCGGTGGCCTGGTGCACCTGCCCGAGGAGCCCGACCACCCGGTGCGCCGCGGCCTCGAAGCCGGCGGTGTCGAAGATCTGCGAGCCGATGTGGCTGTGCAGGCCGGCCAGCCGGAGCGCGGGTTCGCGGATGACCCGCACCGCGGCGGTGAGCGCGTCACCGGTGGCCAGGGAGAAGCCGAACTTCTGGTCCTCGTGCGCCGTGGCGATGAACTCGTGGGTGTGCGCCTCGATGCCGACGGTCGCACGGATGAGCACCGGCACCGGCGCCCCGCCGTCGGCGACCCGCTTCTCGGCCATCGGGACCAGCCGCTCGATCTCGTCGAAGGAGTCGAGGACGACGTGGCCGATGCCCGAGTCGACGGCCAGCTGCAGCTCGACCAGCGACTTGTTGTTGCCGTGCAGCGCGATCCGCTCCGCGGGGAACCCGGCCGCCAGGGCCAGCGCCAGCTCGTTGCCGCTGCAGGCGTCCAGGTGCAGGCCGTCGTCGGCGATCCACCGGGCCACCTGGCCGCAGAGGAACGCCTTGGACGCGTAGTGCACGTCGGCGTCGTCGAAGGCCGCGGCGAACTCCGCGGCGCGGCCGCGGAAGTCCTCCTCGTCCAGCACGAAGAGCGGGGTGCCGTGCGCGCGGGCCAGATCGGTGACCGCCCGGCCGCCCAGGTGCAGCTCGCCGTCGACGCGGGTGGCCGAGCGCGGCCAGACGTGCGGGTCCAGCGCACCGAGCTCCTCGGGCGGGGCGCCGGCGGCCGTGGGCGGGGTGATGGTGCCGTGCAGCGGCCCCGCGGGGTGCGCCCTCACATCCGCTCCGGCGCGGTCACACCGAGGACGCCGAGCCCATTGCGGAGCACCACCGCGGTCGCGGCGCAGAGCCAGAGCCGGGCGGTGGTGAGCGGCGTGGTCTCCTCGTCGCCGCGGGGCAGCACCCGGCAGGCGTCGTAGAAGCGGTGGTAGGTGCCGGCGAGCTCCTCCAGGTAGCGCGCCACCCGGTGCGGAGCGCGCAGCTCGGCGGCCGAGGTGAGCACCCGCGGGAACTCCCCGAGCGCACGGAGCAGGTCGTTCTCCCGCTCGTGCACCAGCGCGGTGACGTCGACGTCGCCCGCCTCGCCCAGCACGATCCCGAGGTCGGCGGCGTTGCGCAGCACCGACGAGATGCGGGCGTGCGCGTACTGCACGTAGAAGACCGGGTTGTCGTTGGTCTTCCTGGTCCACAGGTCGATGTCGATGTCGATCTGCTGGTCGACCGAGGCCCGGGCCAGGGCGTACCGGGAGGCGTCGGCGCCGATCGCGTCGACCAGGTCCTCCAGGTTGACCACGGTGCCGGCGCGCTTGCTCATGCGCACCGGCTCGCCGTCGCGGAGCAGGTTGACGAGCTGGCCGAGCAGGATCTGGAGGTGGACGGCGGGGTCGTCACCGGCCGCGGCCACCAGCGCCTTGTACCGGCCGACGTAGCCCGAGTGGTCGGCGCCCAGCATGATCACGACCTTGTCGAAACCGCGCTCGCGCTTGTCCAGGTAGTAGGCGCAGTCGGCCGCGAAGTAGGTGGGCTCGCCGTCGGCCTTGACCAGCACCCGGTCCTTGTCGTCGCCGAAGGTCGTGGTGCGCAGCCACACCGCGCCCTCGGAGTCGTAGACGTGCCCCTGCTCGCGGAGCCGGGCCACGGCCTTCTCCAGGGCACCGGCCCGGTGCAGCGACGTCTCGGAGAACCAGACGTCGAAGTGGACGCCGAACGCCTCCATCGTGCTGCGGATCTCGGCGACCATGAGCTCCACGCCCCGGGCGCGGAAGACCGGCAGCTGGTCGGCCTCGGACCGGTCCAGCAGGCCGGGCTCGGCGGCCACGACCTGGGTGGCGATGTCGCCGATGTAGCTGCCCGCGTAGCCGTCCTCGGGCACCTCGCGGCCGTGCGCCGCCGCGAGCAGGCTCCGGGCGAACCGGTCGATCTGGGCCCCGGCGTCGTTCAGGTAGTACTCGCGGGTGACGTCCGCCCCGCTGGCCTGGAGCAGGCGGGCGATCGCGTCGCCGACGGCGGCCCAGCGCGTGCCGCCGATGTGCACCGGTCCGGTCGGGTTGGCCGAGACGAACTCCAGGTTGAGCTTCTGCCCGGCCAGGGTGCCCGTGCACCCGTAGGCCTCCCCCGCCGTCACGGCGTCGACGGCGATCCTGCCGAGCGCGCCCTGCGCGAGGGTGATGTTGAGGAAGCCGGGGCCGGCGATGTCGACGGCCGCGACGCCCGGGTGGGCGCGCAGCTCCTCGGCGAGCAGCGCGGCCACCTCGCGCGGCGGCCGGCCCGCCGGCTTGGCCAGGCGCAGGGCGACGTTGGTGGCGTAGTCGCCGTGCTCGGGATTCTTCGGCCGCTCGACGACGACCTCGGCGGGTACGTCGACGGGCAGCACACCTCGCCCGACGACCGCGGCCACGGCGGTGCGGACGACGTCCTGGAGCTGCTCCGGTGTCACCCGGCGAGCGTACTGATGGCACCGGCGGCGCCCCGCCGCCCCCGCCCGGCTCCCAGCTGACGTACAGGCGGCCGACCTAGACTCGCGCCCGGTGAGCCGGGGTCCGCCCGGTCCCCACCGCATCGGCGCGGACGCGCCCCGTGAACGAGGAGAGGCCTTGGCCAAGGACCGCACGCCCGACAAGAGCCGAGCCACCGGTGGTGGGGCCACCCGGTCCGGCGGGCGCGCAGGGGGCCGCACCCGACCGCCGACGCAGGTCGTGGCGCAGCAGCGGCCCTGGGGGCTGATCGCCGCCGCGATCGCCGTCGTCGTCTTCGCCGCGGCCGTCATCTACTACGCCGTCGCTCAGGTCCAGGAGGCCGACGCCCTGCGGGTGGACTCGATCGACGAGATCGCCGGCGCCGAGACCTACGAGTACGAGGCCGGTGAGCACACCTATGATCCGATCGACTACGAGCAGAGCCCACCGGTCGGCGGCGTGCACGACTACGTCTGGGCCGACTGCACCGGCACCGTCTACGACGTGGACATCCGGCACGAGAACGCGGTGCACAGCCTCGAGCACGGCGCCGTGTGGATCACCTACGACCCGGACGAGGTCTCCGGCGCCGACGTCGAGACGCTGGCCGGGCTCGTGGACGGTGTCTCCGGCCGGATGCTCTCGCCGTACGAGGGTCAGGACTCCCCGATCAGCGTCCAGTCGTGGGGCGAGCAGCTGAAGGTGGACAGCGCCGACGACGAGCGGATCAAGCAGTTCGCCGACCTGATGACCTACAAGGCCGGTGAGTTCCCGGAGCCCGGCGCCACCTGCGAGCGGCCGGACTTCCTCGCCGACCCGGCCCTGGAGAGCGACGACGCCGGCGCTCCCACCGCCCCCTGACCGGTACCGACGGCGCCCCGGAGGTGACCACGTGACCGACCCCGCCAGCACCACCCGCAGCCCTCTGCGCATCGTCCTGCTCGCCGTCATCGGCGTCGGCTTGCTCCTCCTCGGCGGAGGGCTCGCCGTCGCACTCGGCATCGGCCGGGACGCCGACCCCGCGGCCGACTCGGTCGACGCCGGGTTCGCCCGGGACATGTCCCGCCATCACCTGCAGGGCGTGGAGATGGCCAACCTCGTCGCCGAGCGCAGCGAGGATCCCGAGGTCGAGTCGCTGGCCTTCGACATCTCCGAGACCCAGATGAACCAGGCGGGGCGGATGCAGGGCTGGCTGGCGCTGTGGGGCATCCCGCCGACCGGCGGGGAAACCATGGCCTGGATGCCCGGGGGCGCGGGGCACGGCGGGCACGACATGGCCATGGACACCGGCGTGCCCATGCCCGGCATGGCCACCGAGGAGGAGCTGGCCCAGCTGCGCAGCCTGTCCGGCCGCGCCTTCGACGTCGAGTTTTTGCAACTGATGATCCGGCACCACCAGGGTGGTTTCGACATGGCAACCTACGCCGCGGAGCACGCGGAGGAGCGGGCCGTGCGCGACCTCGCCGAGTCCATCGTGGAGTCGCAGGGCGCGGAGACCGGGACGATGACCGACATGCTCGCCGCCCGGGGGGCCACCCCCCTCCCGGAGCCGTGACCCGCGGCCCGGGAGCCGCGTCCCGGGCCGCGATGGTGGGCTGGTAGTTTCTTCCCTGCCCCACCACCGAGCCCCCGTAGCTCAGGGGATAGAGCACCGCCCTCCGGAGGCGGGTGCGCAGGTTCGAATCCTGCCGGGGGCACAGAGCGGACATGCAGCCTCCGCGGCACAGGCTGACCGGCGAGGGGCCGGAGCCCGGAACGGCCCGCCCGAGCGGCGCCGGTGCCGGTCACGTCGATCGGACGTCGGCCACCGATCCGGTCGGTGAGGGACGACGGGCTCGGGCTCGCACAGGTCTGCCCATCGGCAGGCGGACGACGGCGCCGGCGATCACGCTCCCGTGGGCACGTGGACGCGGACCCCGGGCAGCACGTGGTCCCCGTGCTCGTCCAGGCCGTAGCGACGCCCCTGCTCGGGGGTCGCGGCGATGGCACGGAGGGCATCCCCGAGCGCCACGACCTCGTCGATCGAGGTGGCCCGGTTGGCACTGGCGCGCACGGCGCCGGGCACCTGACGGCGCCCGGCGCGGGCGTCCTGGTGGAAGCGGTTCACCTCTTCCTCGGTCAGACCAAGCAGCCGGGCCATGTAGGGATGGGCGCAGAAGCAGCCACTGCGCACGCCGATCCCGTACTCGGCCGACAGCCGGGCAGCCAGCAGCCCGTGCGGGACGCCGTCGAGGTTGAAGGCCGCCACCGGCAGCCGGTCCCCGGAGGCGGGTCCGTAGCGACGGAGCCCCGGGACGCTGCTCAGCTCGGCGTCCAGCGCATCGACCAGGGCCTGCTCGTGGGTCAGCAGGCCGGCCCAGCCGCTCCGCAGCTCCTCGGCGGCCGTGGCCAGTGCGACGGCACCCAGGACGTTCGGCGACCCGGCTTCGTCGCGGTCGGGCCCATCGGCCCAGACGACGTCGTCGAACGAGACGGCCTTCACCGCGCCGCCACCGACGAGCATCGGCTCACCGCGGTCGAGGACCGTCCGGGGGGCGATGAGCGCCCCGGTACCGAACGGTGCGTACATCTTGTGCCCGGACAAGGCGAGGGCGTCCACCCCGAGAGCCGCCATGTCGATGGGCCGGTGCGGCGCCAGCTGGGCAGCGTCGACGACGACGAAGACACCTCTCTCCCGTGCCGCGGCCGTGATCGCAGCCAGGTCGGGCAACCAGCCGGTGACGTTCGAGGCCCCGGTGACTGCCAGGACGCGCGGCGCGGGCTGCCGGTCGAGTTCGGCGACGACCTGCTCCGTGGAGAAGGTCCCACCGGCGTCGACGTCGACGACCCGCAACCGCGCGTGGCGGCGCCAGGGCAGCAGGTTGGCGTGGTGCTCGGCGGCCGTGGTCACGACCACGTCGTCCGGCGCCAGGCGCAACCGGAAGGCCAGCGCGTTCAGCGCCTCGGTGGTGTTCCGCGTGAACACCGCGCCGTGCGAGCGCCGGTCGGCCCCGACGAAGTCCAGCACCGTCTCCCGCGCGTCCTCGTAGCGGGCGCTGGTGCACCGGGACTTCGCCCCCGCCCCGCGGTGCACGCTGGAGTACCAGGGCAGGAGGTCCTGCACGGCCTGCACCACCCGGACGGATGCGGAGCTGGTCGCGGCGGCGTCCAGGTCGACGTAGCGGGACAGCCCCCCACCGACCGTCGGGACCCGGACGTCGTCGCCGACGAGCCGGCTCAGGGTCGTATCACGCACCGGTTGCATGCTTGTCCCATCGGCCGCCGGCCGCATTTCTCAAGCGGGCGCGCGCAACGCTGCCCGATGCACTGACCCGTCCGAGGGATCTACGGGCAGCAGCCTCAAGCGCCGGTACCGGTTGTCGAGTGACTGAGCATGAGCGGAACGCGCATCGAGGTCGGCAACGGCCGTCGCCGGCGACGGGGACTGCGGCTGACATCACGGGTCTTCTGGGACCTGGCGGTCTGGATGGTCGGTCTCGGCATCGCGGTCGGGCTGGTCTTCCCACCGTTCGCGACCGGGCTGGGCGTGCCCGCCCAGTACGCCGAGCGCCCGGTCTTCAAGGCGGCGTGCCTGGGGGCCGGCTTCCTCGTCGGCGCCCTCAGCTACACGCTGTGCCGGTGCCTCGTCGGCGGCCGGCTCGCCGTGCTCAGCAGCCACCTGCGGTCGGTCGCCCAGGGGATCTCGCAGGCCAGCCGCACCGGCGACTGGACCCAGTCGACCTCCCAGCGCATCCGCGTGGACTCCGACGACCAGCTCGGGGAGACCGCCCAGGCATTCAACAGCCTGCTCGACGCACTCGAGGCGGGGGAGCACTTCCGCTCACTCGTGCGCAACGCCTCCGACGTCATCACCGTCGTCGACCCCGCCGGCACGGTCACCTACCAGACGCCGTCGGTCGGCTGGGTGCTCGGCTACCCGCCCGGGACGCTCATCGGCACCGACATCCACGAACTCGTGCACCCCGAGGACGCACGGACCTTCCGCGACCAGCTGGCCTCGGTCGTCCGTGGCCCGTCCCCGACATCCAGCCCCGCCGTCCGGATGCGGCACCGCAACGGCTCCTGGCGGTGGACGGAGACCGTGGTCAACGACCTCCTGGACGACCCCGCCGTCACCGGTGTCGTGCTCACCACCCGGGATGTCAGCGACCGCAGGGAGCTCGAGGAGCAGCTGCGGACCCAGGCGTTCTACGACCCGCTGACCGGCCTGCCCAACCGGGCCCTGTTCATGGAGCGCCTGCGCGCCGCCGAGGAGCTCGAGCACGAGACCGGTACCCCGGCCGCGGTGCTGTTCCTGGACCTCGACAACCTCAAGACGGTCAACGACACGCTCGGCCACGACGGCGGCGACGCACTTCTCGAGGTGGTGGCCCAGCGGATCGGCGCCTGCCTGCGTCCGGGCGACACGCTCGCCCGCCTGGCCGGCGACGAGTTCGCCGTCCTGCTCGGCGGCCCGCAGAGCGGTGAGATGGCTCCGCGCGTGGCCGAGCGCATCCTCGCCGCACTCCGCGAACCGGTGCTCATCGTCGACCGCATGGTCCGGGCCGGCCTCAGCATCGGCCTGGCCACGACCACCACCGCCGGCGCCAGCGGCATCGGTCTGCTCCGCGCGGCAGACATCGCCATGTACGTGGCCAAGACCAGCGGCAAGGGCCGCTGCGAGGTGTTCCAGCCCAGCCACCACGCCGATCACCTCGACCGCGAGCGCCTGCAGGCAGACCTGTACCAGGCCCTGGAGCGGCAGGAGCTGGTGCTGCACTACCAGCCGATCGTCGACCTGGCCCCCCGCCGGATCAGCGGCTACGAGGCGCTGGTGCGCTGGGAGCACCCGACGCGCGGAATGGTGCCGCCGGTGCAGTTCATCACCCTCGCCGAGGACAGCGGCCTCATCGTCCCGATCGGCCGCTGGATCCTCCGGGAGGCCACGCGCCAGGCCGCGGCCTGGCAGCAGCCCGACGGCCGGGGACCGCGGATGAGCGTCAACGTCTCGGTGCGCCAGTTCCAGCACCCCGACCTGGTCGACGACGTCACGGAGGCGCTGCGCGCCTCCGGCCTCGCGCCGGACCGCCTCACCCTGGAGATCACCGAGTCGCTGTTCGCCGAGGACACGGCCGGCACGACGCAGAAGCTCGAGGCGCTCAAGGCTCTCGGGATCCGGCTCGCCCTCGACGACTTCGGCACGGGGTACTCGTCGCTGAGCTACCTGCGACGCTTCCCCATCGACGTCCTGAAGATCGACAAGTCCTTCGTCCACGGCATCGCGACCTGTTCCGAGGATCGGGCGGTCATCGGTGCGATCGTCGCACTCGGGCAGATCCTGGACCTCGTCCTCGTGGCCGAGGGCATCGAGACGGCCGACGAGCTCGCCGCCCTGGAGCAGCTCGGCGTGCAGTACGGGCAGGGCTACCACCTGGGACGGCCCGGTCCTCCGCAGCACGCCTCGCCCGCCGCAGAGCGCCGCCGGTCGGGCAGCCCCGGAGCCGCGCTTCGTCCCGCACCGGCTCCCCGGGCAGCCACCGCGGCTCCACCAGGTGGGGTCGACCCGGTCCGGGGAGCCACGACACGCGGCCACGCCTAGTGCCGTGTCAGGCAGGGTTTGCCCCGGTGGGGCGGTGCCTGATCCTCGCGGCGGGTGCCGGCGAGCGACTTCCCGGAACCGGGCTGGTTCTCGGGGCGGGCCACGGCGGGCCAGGTGGATCCGCCGCCACGGGCCACCGGATGGGTGGAGGTCGACCGGCCCGGGGGCCGGCTGAGGAGTCCGCGGCGGGGATCACGCCGGGACCGGCCGGCACCGGGCAGGTGCCGGCCGGCTCGACGGTGCGTGGTCACCGGCGGCGATCCGGTGACGAGGGAGCCACCGCTCGCGGTCCCGACCGGAGCCGGGGCGCGGGCGGCGATGTTGGCGGCACCGACCAGGTCGCGGTGCCCGGTGAAGCCGCACCCGGGGTGCGGACAACGGAAGACCCGGCCGCGCGGCTTGGCGACGCGGCGGGTGCAGACGGGGCAGGTGGAGGAGGTGCCGCGCTCGTCGACCGGGTGCACGGCGATCCCGGCGGCCTCGGCCTTGTCGGCCAGTTTGTGCAGCAGGTCGCCGACGGCCCAGTCGCGGACGGCCTTGTTCTGGCGCCGCCCGGCATCGCGGGCCAGCAGGCCGCGCGGGTCGCCGACGGCCAGGGTGCCGATCCGCCGCGCCACAGCCCAGCGCACGACCTCGGTCGCGGCCTCGTGGCGGGCCTGGGTCAGCCGGCGCCGGTGCCGGCCCTCCAGCCGGCGGCCGCGGGCCCGGTAGCGGCGCCACCGCCGGGAGCCGCGCTGGCCCGGTCGGGGGGCGCGGGCGGCGGTGGCGCGGGCGCGGGCCTTGCCTTCGGCCAGATGCAGTCGGTGCTCGGCGCGCAGCGCCCGCCCCGACACCAGCAGCCCGGCATCCCGCTTCCCGTCGGCGCCGCGTGAGGCCAGGACGGCGAAGGGATGGATGATGCCCAGGTCCACTCCGGCGATCCGGGCGGGATCGGGGCCGGCGCCGGGCGGATAGGTCGCGACGGGTACCTCAACGGTGACGTCGAGGAACAACCACCGACCTTGGTGTACCAGCCGCACCGAGCGCACCCGTTCGGCCGGGTAAGGAAGCGGGCGGGCCAGCCGCACCCACAACGGCGGGCGACCGCGGGCCACCGGTAGCCGCACCCGCGGTCGCCCGCTATCGGTTTCGATGGTGAAGGTGCCGGCGTAGAAGCGCACCGGCACCAGCCCGCGCCGCCGCCGCGGAAACCGAACCGACGCCTCACCGGCCCGGCGGCGACGGGCGGCGCTGATCCACGCATCGGAGTAGCCGCGCAGCACCGACCGCGCCCCCACGCTGGACAGCTCGCCGAACGTTCCCTCACCGGCCGCGGCCAGCTCCCGGCACAGCTCCTGATAACCGGCCAACGGCCGGTCACCGCGCCGGCGACGCCAGCCGTTGAGCTCCAACACCGCCGCCCACACATCCCCGCCCGAGCGCAGCAGACCGAACAGCCGCTGCCGCTGGCCGCCGGTCACCCGCAGCTCCACCCGGGCGGTGCGGTGCACCACCGGCGCCGCGGACCGATCCCGATGACGAGGCACATCCACACCCTGCCCGACCCCACCGACAGAAACAGGCGACCACCCAACAGGGCAAACCTTCGAGGCCGCAGCACTAGCC
>NZ_JASNFN010000037.1:0-53036 GCF_030731085.1 Blastococcus carthaginiensis
AGAGCCTCCGCCAGTAGGTCAGCGGATGCGTGGTGATCTTGGCCGGGTGTCCCAGCGGTAGAGGCGCCAGGCGCCCCGGCACAGTGCACGGACGGTGACGATGGCGGCAGCCAGCGCCAGGTAGGCGTCGACGCAGACCTGGCGGCGTTCGGTGCAGCGGCGCAGCTTTCCGAAGTTGTTGAGCCAGGAGTTGGTCCGCTCCACCACCCAACGCTTGCCGACCTGGATGGGAGCGGGTTCGCCGCGGTGGGCGATCTGACCGAGCAGGCCTCGTTCGTCGAGTGCTTCGCGGCAGGGGCGGTAGTCGTAGCCGGCGTCCAGATGCGCCGTCGCACCGGCCGGCAGCGGCTGGAAGTCCTTGAGCGCGTCCAGCGTCTGGGGCAGCAGGGCGTGGTCGACGGTGTTGGCCGGCGCGGACACCGTGGCCAGCGGGATGCCGCCGCCGTCGGTGAGCTGGGACCGTTTCAGCCCGCCCTTGCCCCGGTCCACCGGGCTGCGACCGGCGCATTCCCCGCCGCACGGGGCCTTGGTGGTGCATCCATCGACGGCCACGTCGGCCAGGTCCAAGCCGATCATCTTGTCGTAGGCATCCAGGCAGGCCAGTCGCAGCCGGTCGAACACTCCCAGGGCGATCCACTCGTCCCGGCGGCGACGCATGGTGGTGGCCGAGCACGAGTCGTCGGCGATGCGCTCGTAGCCGGCGCCGAACACCAGCGCCTCGACGAGCTTGCCGAACACCACGGCATCGTCGATGCGCGGCCGGTGACAGCCCAACGGATGCTCATCGACACGCACAGGCAGCAGGGTGAGGAACTCCTCGCGCAGCGGGTCAAGGATGCACGATGGGACGGCAGGCACGAGGCGTCCACAGTTCACGGAGCGTTAGCACCTTCGCGAGCGTGGCCCTCGTGCCTGCCCTTGCCGATCAGCCACGCCGAACGGCGCGACCTCACCTACTGGCGGGGGCTCTTAGCGGCCCCACCCCTCGACCAGCGGCAGCACGGTGCCCGCGGCGGCCACGTGCAGGCTCCAGGTGCCCGCGACGAGGTCGTCGTCCAGCACCGCCCGCAGCTCCGCGGCCCAGACCTCGTCCTCCGCCGTGACCACCGGCTCGCCCGGCCGGCACAGCGCCAGCGCCAGGTGCCCGGTGCCGCCGAGCTGGTCGTCGACGACCGAGCCGTGCACCTCCCGGAGCCCCACCAGCAGGGCGGGTTCCGGGAGGGCGGGGAGGTCGTCGACGGGGACGACGACCGGCAGCTGGCGGCCACCGGCGTCGAACCAGGTCAGCCACAGGCTGCGGGCGGGAAAGGTCGCGGGGTCGAGCACCGACCGCCAGCGGTCGGTGAGCTCGGCGGCGGAGCGGACGCGGGCATCGGCGAGCGGGGAGGTCGTCATGCCCGACACCGTGGCAGGTCGCGGGGAGCGGCGACGGCGTCGTCCACAGGTGCCCCTGTCCCCACGCGAGCACGACCTGCCGGTCGCGAGGTGCTGCGCCAGGTGATGGACGCGGGCTGTCCGGGGTGGTCTGATGCGGCGGCCAACCGCCTGCTCACCCCACGGGGAGACCTCCATGCCGACCACCCGACGCCTCACCGCCGTCTGCAGCGCCACCGCCTTCGCGGGGATCCTGGCCGCCGGCCCGGCTCTCGCGGCCGGGACGGTCACGATCACCCCGGAGGAGGGGGCGGACTGGTACTTCAGCAGCACCCATCACACGGAGACCGGTGCGCCGACGCCCACGACGGGCACCGGGGAGGTCGTGGCCACGCCCGCGGCCGGGAGTGACCCGTGGGGGACCCACGTCTACCAGCTCGCGGTCGACACCTCCCAGAAGGCACGCCTGGAGACCAGCCTCCTGAACGGCCGTCCGCTGGCGGAGCTGAACGGGGTCACCTACTCCACGTACAGCACCGGCCTGCCCGGCTACGGCCCGTCGATCAACGTGACGATCGACCCGGAGGGCGAGGACGACTTCGTGACGCTGGTGTGGGAGGCCAACAAGGCGGGCTTCGCGATGGCGGACGGGACCTGGCAGGACTGGGACACCACGACCAGCGCCGGCAGCAGCGCGGGGGGCTGGTGGACGCCCAGCATCCAGCCGTTCAGCTCGGCGACCCCCGGCTCGAACCGGACCCCCACCGACCTCGCCACGCTGGTCGAGTTCTACGGCGAGGGATCGACGATCACCGGGTTCGCGGTGAACGTGGGGCGGCACGGTGCGATGACGGCGTACGTGGACGGCATCGGGATCACCGTGGGCGGGGACACCACCACGTACGACGTCCAGCCGGCCGTGCGGCTGACCGGCAAGCAGGACTGCAAGGACGGCGGCTGGGCCACCAGCACCGACCCGGTGTTCCGCAACCAGGGCGCCTGCGTGAGCCACTTCGCCAGGCGCTGACCGGCTGACCGCACCGGGTTCCGCCGTCCGCCGTCCGCAGGACGTCGGGACCCGGTGCGGTCAGCCGGTCAGCGGTGGCCGATGCCCCCGGGGCCGTGGTCAGCAGGCACCCGCTCACCGGCCGGCGGGGGCGGGGGCGGCGTGCCGTCGCCCCACGGCCGGTCGCTGAGCTGGTCGCGGTTGTGCTGCATCAGCCAGCCGGAGGTGTCGGGGCCCTGCGGGATGATCTGCGTCGGGTTGATGTCGGCGTGGACGACGTAGTAGTGCTCCTTGATCTGCGGGAAGTCGATCGTGTCGCCGAACCCGGGCAGCTGGAACAGGTCGCGCGCGTACGCCCAGAGCACCGGCATCTCGCTGAGCTTCTGCCGGTTGCACTTGAAGTGGCCGTGGTAGACGGTGTCGAATCGCGCCAGCGTGGTGAACAACCGGATGTCGGCCTCGGTGACCTGCCCGCCCATCAGGAAGCGGCGGTGCTCGAGCCGGTCGCTGAGCCGGTCCAGCGCGGTGAACAGCCGGTCGTAGGCCTTGTCGTAGGCGCGCTGCGAGCCGGAGAACCCGCACCGGTACACGCCGTTGTTGACCTCCTGGTAGATCCGCTCCATCACCTCGTCCATCTCCTCCCGCAGGTGCTCGGGGTAGAGGTCGGGTGCACCCTCGCGGTGGTGGGCGGTCCACTGCGTGGAGAGGTCCAGGGTCATCTGCGGGAAGTCGTTGGTGACGACGGCGCCGCTGGGGACGTCGACCATCGTCGGCACCGTGATGCCGCGCGAGTACCCCGGGTCGCGGGCGAGGAAGGCCTCCTGCAGCCGCTCGTAGCCCAGCACCGGATCGCGGCCGGCGGGGTCGAGGTCGAAGGTCCAGCTGCGCTCGTCGTGGGTGGGCCCGCACAGCCCCATCGAGATGACGTCCTCGAGGCCCAGCAGCCGGCGCGCGATGACCGCCCGGTTCGCCCAGGGGCACGCCCGGGCCACGACGAGGCGGTAGCGCCCCGGCTCGACCGGCCAGGGGCTGGAGCCGTCGGCGGTGATGCGGTCGGAGATGTACTTGGAGTCGCGCGTGAACTCGGCTTCGACGTATCCGGATCCGCTCGTGTTCTCACTCACCGGGGGGCCGTGCCCGGTGCCGCACCGGCTCACACGCGGGCGGTCATTGCGTTCCGGTGACCGCGGTCGCCGCCGCGCGCCTACGACGGTCGGAGGCGGCTCGTCGTCGCGTCGTCCTCCGCGCCGCCGAAGTAGTGGTCGAGCACCTCGCGGAACACCGGCTGCCCGGGGTCGGCCCGTGCGAACAGCGTCATCGACGAGCGCAGCTTCTGGGCGTCGACCGGGCCGAGCACGGCGACGGCGTCCTCGGTGTCGAGCGCGGTGAGCGCCCGGGCGCACTCGGCCAGCCGCCGCCCCAGCACCGGGTGCGCCAGGTACGCCCGGGCCTCGTCGAGCCCGGAGATCGCGTAGCGCTGGGCCATGCCGCTCTTGCCCAGGCCCTCGACCTGCGGGAAGACGAACCACATCCAGTGGGTGCGCTTCTGGCCGGCGCGCAGCTCGCCGAGCGCCTGGTCGTAGGTCTGGGTCTGGGCGTCGACGAACCGGCGGAGGTCGAAGGGATCGCTCACCGGTCCAGCCTGCCGCACGCGATGAGTTCCGGTGTTCCCGGCCGTCCCATCCGCATGGAGACGACGACCGTGGACCTGGGACCGACGACGACCGAGCTGGCGCGGGTGGTGGCCGGCGTGCGGGACGACCAGCTGCGCGACCCGACACCGTGCTCCGGCATGCCGGTGGCCGGCCTGCTCGACCACCTGCTCGGGCTCGCGCTGGCGTTCCGGCTCGCCGCCGAGAAGGCACCCTTCGACGGCGGCCCGTCGGCGGACGCGGACGCCCTCGCGCCCGATTGGCGCACCCTGCTGCCCGCCCGCCTCGAGGCGCTGACCACCGCCTGGCGGCGACCGGGTGCCCGGGCCGGCGAGGCCGAAGTGGCCGGGGTGCGGATGCCCGCGGCGGCCATGGCGCTGGTGGCGCTGGACGAGGTGCTCGTGCACGGCTGGGACCTCGCCGCCGCCACCGGGCAGCCCTACCGCCCGGACCCGGCCGCGGTGCAGGCGTGCCTGGAGTTCGTCGGCGACCGCAGCGACCCGGCCGACGACCCCGAGGGCCTGTTCGGGCCGGTCGTGCCGGTGCCCGACGACGCGCCCGCCCTGCACCGGCTGCTCGGCCGCACCGGACGCGACCCGGGGTGGAGCGCACCCGGCTGACGTCCCGTCCCGGTCCTCGTGTCGAAGCCGTGTCATCTCCGGTCCCCGGTGCGTGGCGAGCGACGCCGGTGGGCACCGGAGGGCCAGGCACACGAACCACGGGAGGACCGATGCGCAGGACCACACGCGCGCTCGCCGGCGCGCTGCTCGCCACCGGACTGGGCCTCAGCGGCTGCGGGGGCGACGACGAGGCGGACGTCAACGAGGGCGTGACGGAGGAGCAGTTCGAGGAGGAGGAGGTCGGCTCGGAGGACCCCGTGGACGGCGGGGACGAGGACCCCGACGGCACCGACCCGGGGACCGGCGGCCTCGACGAGGACGACGACACCGTGCTCGACGAGGACGTCCCGCCCGGGCAGACCGACGACAACAGCGTCGACGGGGAGGACGGCACCCCGAGCACCGAGGAAGGGATGTGACCTCCGGCGGGGCGAGCCGGATCACGGTGCCGTGACCGGCTCGGCCTGCCGATGAGCACTCGTGGGTGACGGTCCTTCTCGATCCCCGTCACCCGGGGGTGCACTGCATGAGCGAGCGACGACGGCGCATCGGCGACGGGCTGGCCGTCCTGGCCGGCGCGCGACCGGACGTGCTGGCCGCCGCACCCGGGGCGCGGCAGCGGTTCGTGGCGCTCGGCGGTGTCCTGCTGAGCACCGGCGCGCTGGCCGCGGTCTCCGCGGCCTTCGCCGTCGGCATGGCGCTGGGCGTCTGGTGGCCGCTGGCGGTGCTGGTGGGGCTGGGCTGGGGTGCGGTCGTGGTCAACTTGGACCGGATGCTGCTGGTCGGCATGGCGCACGACTCCTCGCTCAAGCGGAACCTGGTCATGGCCGTGCCCCGCGTCGGGCTGGCGCTGGTGCTCGGCGTCGTCGTCGCCACGCCGCTGACGCTGCAGGTGTTCAGCAAGGAGATCGACACCGAGATCGTGGCGATGCAGGCCGAGGCCGCCGACGCGCACCGCGTGGCGCTGGAGTCCGACAGCCGCTTCGCCGGCCTCCCCGACCTGCGCGAGCGCATCGCCACGCAGGAGGCGGTCGTCGCCAGCGGGGGAGTGGCGGACCCCGGGCTGGCGGTGGTGCGCGCCGGCGTCACCGAGAAGCAGGCCGCCTACGACCGGGCCGTCACGCTGCAGCGCGAGCTGGACGCCAAGGCGCAGTGCGAGCTGGACGGCACCTGCGGCACGGGTGACGCCGGGACCGGGGAGGCCTACCTGCAGGCCCGGGCCGCGGCCGACGCGCAGACCGCCGTCGTCACCGCGGCGCGCGCCGAACTCGACACCGCGGTCGCCGCCGTCGCCGCCGCCGAGGGGCGCAGCGCCGCCCTCGCCGGCTCCTCGCTGGACGCCGACCGGGCCGAGCTGACCCGGCTGACCGCCGAGCTGGACCGGCAGCAGGCCGCGTTCGACGTCGAGAACGAGGGCTCGGGCGGCATCCTGCTGCGCCTGGAGGCGCTCGACCGCCTCGGCGGCCGCAACATGACGCTCGCCGCCGCGCAGTTCATGCTCTCGCTGCTGTTCATGTGCGTCGAGGTGCTCCCCGTGCTCATGAAGCTGCTGCTGAACTTCAGCCCGCCCACCGCCTACGACCGGCTGGTGCAGCTGCGCGACTCCGGCGACGTCGAGCTCGAGGAGATGGCGCAGGAGTCGCGGCGCACCGTCGCGCAGGCCAAGGAGGAGCTGCTGGTGCTCGCCGAGCGGGAGCGGGTCGACCGGCAGAAGGAGGCGATCCTGGCCCGCCGCCGGGCCGCGCTGGCCGAGGTCGCCGCTCGCACCGAGGCCGCGCGGGCGCAGCCGGAGGCGCCCGCCGCCGAGGAGCCGGCCGAGGCGCCCCGCCAGCTGTGGGACACCGGGCCCATCCGTGAGCTCGCCCGCAGCGCCGCCGTCCGCACGGTGCGCTCGGTGCGTCGCCGCCCGGCCGACCGGACGCCGACCACCGTCTGACCGCACCCGCGCCCCGGACCTCCGCGAGGTCCGGGGCGCTGTGCGTCCGCTGGCAGTTCGCTGTGGATCGCCGCCCGTGCCGCGGCGCGGCCGCTCCGCTGTGGCAGGGTCTCCCGCGTCAGCCGGCCGCCCCCCGGCTCCCGGGTGCCCGCGTACCCGATGACCTGCACCCCGATGAAGGACGCCCTCCCATGAGCACCGACAACCCGAATCCGAGCGGCGCCACGGCGGGCTCGGGCCGCCCCGACCCGACGGTGGTCCCGCCCGTGCCGGCCGCCGCCGGGCCCACCGACGGCACCGGCGCCGGCGTCCTGCCCGGCGGGGTCGTCCCCGGCGCCGGCGTCCCCGGCGGCGCGGCACCCGCCCCGGACGGGCAGCAGGCGAGCGAGCCCGGCTGGGCGTCGCGCAACAGCGGCCTGCTGATCGCCGCGCTGGTCGCGATCGTCGTCGCGGCGATCGCCATCGCCGGCCTCATCCTGTGGCGCGGCGGCATCGACGACGACAACGCCGCCACCGAGGCCGCGGTCACCCGGGCGCTGGCCGAGCAGGGCGGCGAGGTGGAGACCATCGAGTGCGACGGCGACACCTGCGCGGCCATCATCGGCGGCCAGGCCTACACGGTGCTGGTCCAGGTGGACGAGGACGGCGAGCAGCACTTCGGCGTCGCCGCCTACACCGGCGACTGATCCGGGCGCCGGCTGGTCACCGACCCGGACCCTTCCGTCACGACGCGCCCGGCCACGACAGGGTGATCCCTCCTCGGCTGGCCGCGCCGTGGTGTTCCCCAGAGGCTCGGGTCGGGCGCCCGCCCAGCCGGTGGATGTCCGCCGACCGGACAGGAGGGGTCGTCATGGCCGTCTACCAGTACCGCTGCGTCGACCACGGTCTGCTCGAGGTCGCCCGCCCGATCGGCACCGCGGCCGATCGCGAGCCCTGCCCCGACTGCGCTAGCTTCGCGCCCCGGGTGTTCACCACTCCGCAGCTGTCCTTCGGGTCGGCCGCCAACCGGGCGCTGCTCGACCGCACGGAGTGCACGGCCGACGAGCCCGCGGTCGTCTCCGCCGTCCCCTCCCGGCGAACTCCGCCGCAGGTGGCGACGAATCCGGCGCTCGCCCGGCTGCCCCGTCCCTGACCCACTTCCGGAGGTCCGTGATGCCCGAGGTCGTCTTCCCGCTGGACTCCAGCCGCAGCTTTACCGACCAGGAGCTGGTCGGGCACAACCGCTGGCACCCCGACATCCCGCCGGCGGTGACCGTGCGGCCGGGAGAGTCGTTCCGGGTGCACTGCCGGGAATGGTTCGACGGGGCGATCCACGACGACGACTCGGCCGACGACGTGCGGGACGCGCCGCTGTCGCGGGTGCACTGCCTGTCCGGGCCGATCGCCGTGGAAGGCGCGCAGCCCGGCGACCTGCTGATGGTCGACATCCTCGACCTGGGGCCGATCCCGCAGGAGGACTCGGGGCCGCTGGCCGGGCAGGGCTGGGGCTACACCGGCATCTTCGCAAAGCAGAACGGCGGCGGGTTCCTCACCGACTTCTTCCCCGACGCCTACAAGACGATCTGGGACTTCGCCGGGCAGACGGCCACCTCCCGGCACATCCCCGGCGTCTCCTTCACCGGCATCGTGCACCCCGGGCTGATGGGGACGGCGCCCTCGGCCGACCTGCTCGCGACGTGGAACCGGCGCGAGGCCGCGCTCATCGCCACCGACCCCGACCGCAATCCGCCGCTGGCGCTGCCGCCGCTGCCCGACGACGCGATCCTCGGCGCGCTGTCCGGCGCGGACTTCGACCGGGTGGCCGGCGAGGCCGCGCGCACGGCGCCACCACGGGAGAACGGCGGCAACCAGGACATCAAGAACTTCTCCAAGGGCAGCCGCGTCTTCTACCCCGTCTACGTGCCCGGCGCCAACCTCTCGGTCGGTGACCTGCACTTCTCCCAGGGCGACGGCGAGATCACCTTCTGCGGCGCCATCGAGATGGGCGGGTTCATCGACCTGCACGTCGACCTCATCCGCGGCGGGATGGAGACCTACGGGGTCAGCCAGAACGCCATCTTCATCCCCGGCAACGTCGAGCCCCGCTACGACCGGTACCTGGCCTTCTCCGGCACCTCGGTCACCGTGGACGGCGAGCAGCGCTACCTCGACTCCGACCTGGCCTACCAGCGGGCCTGCCTGCACGCGATCGACTACCTGACGAAGTTCGGCTACACGCCCGAGCAGGGCTACATGATCCTGGGTGCGGCGCCGATCGAGGGCCGGCTGTCGGGGGTGGTCGACATCCCGAACTCGTGCGCGACGGTCTACCTGCCGACGGGGATCTTCGACTTCCCGGTCGAGCCGTCGGCGTCCGGTCCGACCCGCATCGACCCGGGTAAGGGCGTGCCCCGGTCGGGCTTCTGATGCCGGCGTGTGTCAGCCGCAGTGCGAGGAGGTCGACCGCGGCACGCCCAGGCTCGGGTTGCGTTCGAAGAAGCCGACCGGCACGAGGCTGAAGCCGGTCCGGTCGACGGGCATGACGGGCCAGTCTTCGGGCCGCGGGAAATGGGTCAGGCCGAACACGTGCCACAGCACGAGGTCGGCACCTGCGCCGTCCGGACCGGTCAGCGGGCGGTCGGCGGCCGTCCAGCTCGGCAGCCCGCCGGCTCCGGGGTGCTGGTTCACCAGTTCCCCGGCCGGATAGCGCTCCGCGTCGTCGTAGGCGGTGACCCACAGGTGCTTCGCCGCGAAGGTCGCCCGCTTGTGGATCGACGACGATTCGTCGGCCAGCAGCGTCGGCTGCTGCTGCGGGTACAGCGCGTACCCGACCGGCTGGCCGAGCCGGTTGGTGACCGACGGGTTGACCACGTGCCAGGTGCGCCCGACCGAGGCGTCGGCTGTCCGCTGGGCCTCGGCCTCGCGCGTCAGCACGGTGGCCCGGCGGCCGAACGCGTTGCCGTACGGGTTGGCGTCGCTGACCGGCTCCCGGACGGCGTCGACCTCGTGCACCTCGTTGTGCCGCCCGTCGACGGCCATGTCCAGCCGCGCGCAGAACAGGTGCTGGTGGAACGGCGCCCCGAGCCCGGGCGCGACCTCGGTGGCGTACGGGTGCCCGTCGCGGTAGGCGGAGGAGAACAGCACCCCGGTCGCCTTGCACTCCAGTTCGATGCGGCCGTCGAGGTAGAGGTACCAGTAGAAGCCGTAGTCGTAGTTGCCGACCGTGGTGAAGAAGCTGATCACCAGCCGTCGCTGCCGCCGGGTCTCGGCCATGCCGGTGAACAGGTCGGTGTGCTTCCAGAGGACGCCGAAGTCCTCCTCGTGCATGCAGATCGCGTTGCCGATCGTCCGCGGGCTGCCGCTCTCGTCGGCCAGCACCGCGTCGAAATAGTGGATCTCGCCGAGGCAGTCGCAGCCGAGCTCGAGGGAGTTGGTGAACCGGCCGAACAGGTATTCGCCGGTGTCGAAGTAGTTCTGCCAGAACCGCACCGGTGACGGGTCGGCGTAGGGCACCACCATCTCGGCGATCGACGCCCGGTGCACGACCGAGCGGCCGTCGAAGGCGAGCTGGTGCAGCGAGAGCCCCTCGCGGGCGTCGAAGCCGATGCGGAACCGCCAGTCGGCCCAACGCACCTCGTCGTCGTCGACGGTGAAGCTGGGCCCCTCGGGCTGGGTGATCTCGATGGGCCTCAGGTCGGTGCGGGGCGGCTGCGCGTGCGGCTCGGCGTCCCACTGGCCCGGTTCCCCGGGCACCGGCAGGTCGAGCACGTCGTGCACGGCCGTCGCCGTCCCCGCGATCAGGTCGACGTAGGCGACGACGCCGTCCACGGGGTGCGCCCACGGCAGGTCCTGCTCGTCGCGCTGGTGGAAGCCGAGCACGCGGATCATCCGCCGGCCGACCTCGTCGGAGAACCCGTACATGCCGGCCGACAGCGGCACGGCCCGGACGTCGGCCACGTCCAGCCCGCGCTTGCGCATGGCCGCGACCCACCGTTCGTCCTCGGCCAGGATCGGCTCGATCGCCTCGAACTCGGCCTCCAGGATCGGTACCTGACCCTCGGCGGCGGCGTCGACCACCACGTCGCGGACGACGGAGCGCTGCGTCAGCGAGACCGACAGGTCGCGCGCGTCCCCGGTCGCCCGGTCGAGCAGCAGCACGCGCACCCGGCGGTCCAGCTCGACGCCCGGCTCCCAGGTGAGGACGTCGTCCTTCAGCGGCTCCTCCAGGCCGACGTAGACGAACGCCGTCGACCCGGTGAGCAGGTCGGCGACCAGGCCGCGGACCTCGGTGATCTCTGCGGCCGTGAGCCGGGCGAGCGGGTGGCCGGGCCGGGTGGCGGTGCCGGTGGACGGAACGGGCGTCGTGGTCATGACAGCTCCTTCGGGCACGGAGCGCCCCACGCTTCCCCCTGGCGCGGCGGCGGTCAACGGTTGTCAGTGCGCGACGACCGGCGGACGCCGGTCGGCCCACGGCAGCGCCTCCTCGAGCAGCGCGGCGACGCCCAGCAGGGTCTCCTCCGCGGCGGGGCGGCCCAGGAACATCACGCCCACGGGCCAGCCATCGGGCGAGGTGGGGCCGGGGACGCTGATCGCGGGGGCGCCGGTGACGTTGGCCAGCGCGGTGAACGGCGCGAACGCGAAGAGCCGGTCGTACCAGCCGCGGGCGTCGAGGGAGGCGTCGTCGGCGTCCAGGTGCCCCAGAGCGGTGTTCGGGGCCGCCGCGGTCGGGGTGAGGAGCAGGTCGTAGCCGGTGAAGAAGCCGGCCACGGCGCGGGTGGTCGCGTTGAACGCGCGGTCGGCGGCGTAGAGGTCCAGGGCGCTGAGCCGCTTGCCGTGCTCGGCGCAGGCGAGCGTCGTGTGCTCGAGCACCTCGGCCGAGGGTTCGGTGCCCAGCACGGCGGCGATGCCGTACGCGGCATCGGCCAGGAAGCTGCACCAGGCGACCAGGTTGGCCTCGTCGAAGGCGGCGACGTCGTACGCCGGCGCGGCCTCCTCGACGGTGTGCCCGGTGTCGGCCAGCGCCCGGGCCACCGCCTGCACCGCCTCGACGCAGGCAGCGTCGACCGGCGCGCCGTTGGGTGCGGCGGTGGAGACGGCGATGCGGAGCGTCCCGGACGGCGGGCGCGCGGCGGCGGCGAAGGTGGACGCCGGTGCGGGCAGCAGGTAGCGGTCGCCGGGCTCGGCGCCGTGCACGGCGTCGAGCAGTCCGGCCGCGTCGCGCACGGTGCGGGTGACGGCGAACTCGACGCCCAGGCCGAGCAGCGGGTCCTGGTAGTCGGGGGCGACCGTCGTCCGTCCCCGGGTCGGCTTGAGCCCCACCAGACCGCAGGCGCCGGCCGGGATGCGCACCGAACCACCGCCGTCATTGGCGTGCGCCACCGGCAGCGCGCGGGCGGCGACCAGCGCGGCCGACCCGCCGCTGGAGCCGCCGGGGGAGCGGGTGGTGTCCCACGGGTTGCGCGTCGGGCCGTTGGCGACCGACTCGGTGGTCGCGTTGAAGCCGAATTCGGGGGTGGCGGTGACGCCCATGGCGGCCAGCCCGGCGCGGCGGAAGCGGGCCATCAGCGCGGTGTCGTACGGAAAGGGGACGCCGGGGCCGAGCATGCGGCTGCCGGCCCGCTGCGGAACGCCCTCGGCGTGCAGCACGAGGTCCTTGATGGCGAACGGGACGCCGGCGAACCGGCCGCCCTCGTCGTGCCGCAGGGGCCGGTCGAACAGCGGGCCGACGAGCGCGTTGAGCTCGCCGTTCACCGACTCGATCGCGGTGCGGGCGGCGTCGTGGACCTCGGCCGCGCTGACCTTGCCGGCGGCGATCAGCTCGGCCAGGCCGGTGGCGTCGTGCTCGGTGTACTCGGCGACGTCCATGGGTGCTCCTCGTTCTCGCTCGCAGGGTGCGGGGAGCGTGCCGTGGCCGCGGACGGTCGTGCATCGGTCGAACTGCCGAGTGCACGATGGATGTGCGGTGTGCTCTGCTCGTGCGAAGGTGCGTCGTGCGCACGGAGCGGATGGTGGCGGCGCTGGCCGTGCGTGAGGCCGCCGACGCGGTGGCGCGGGGCGAGGGTCCGACCGGGACCGCCCGCGCCGAGACGGTGCTCGGGGCGCTGGAGGCGCTGCTGCCCTGCTGCGGCGCGGCGGTGGAGCGCTGGGACCCGGTCGCCGGCCGGCACGAGACCCTCGCCGCCGCCGGGTACGGCGACGAGGCGCTGGCCGCGATGGAGCTCGCCTTCCACGAGGACCCGCTCTTCCCCGTCGTCCGCGACTCCGGGCGGCCGCTGCGGGTGCGCGACATCGCCCCGGCCGACCGGCGCGGGCCGATGTTCGACCAGGTGATCACCCCGGCGCGGTTCGCCGACGGGGTGAGCCTGTGCCTGTCGGCCGGCGGCCGGTACGTCGGCTCGGTGCACGCCAGCACCGCAGCGGAGAGCGTGGACGACGAGGTGGCCGGGTTGCTGCGGCTGCTGTCCGCCGACCTCACCGGGCTGGTCGACCCGCTCGACGGGCTGCCGCTGGCGGCACCGGTGCCCGCCGGCGTGGGGGTGCTGTGCTGGCGGCCGGACGGCGGACCGCCGGTGGCGCTGACCGCCGAGGCCCGGCCGGAGCTCGTGGCCCCGGGGTCGCCGCTGGCGGCGTTGCTCACCCCGACGGCGTGGCCGTCGCGGCTGGGCCGGCACCTCCTGGTGATCCGCGGTGCCGAGCTGCTGGCGGTCGAGGCCCGGCCGGCCGGTCGGTGGATGGTGGTCGAGCACCGGGTCGTGTCCCCGCCGTCCGGGCTGTCGCGGCGCGAGCTGGACGTGCTCGCCGCGCTGCCGGCCGGGGCGACCAACCGGATGATCGCCCGCGCCCTCGGCGTCACCGAGCGGACGGTGGCCACCCACGTCGAGCACCTGCTGACCAAGCTCGGCGTGGGCAACCGCGCCGGGGCGGCGGCCGTCGCCGTCGAGGCCGGCCTGGTCCGCCTCGCGCCGGGCGGGGGGCGCTAGCGCGCCGGGCGGCGCCGCGCCGTGCATCGGTCGCGGGGCCTGTGGGCGACGGCCGCCGTGGACCCGCCGGTCGATGGCCTCCGGCCGTGCTGCAGGAACTGCAGCCGATGCTCACCCGATCCGTCATCCGCCGTTCGGTGGGCGGCGAGGCGTTCCGCTGCGGCACGACCTGCGCGGCGCAGGACCGCATCTCGACCACTCCTGCTCCCGCCGGGACAGCCGGCTCGCCGCCACGGTGGTCGGCAGCCGGCACGCACCCCTGCACCACCGTGGCGGAGTGCGACGACGGCGGGACGCTGTCCGGGGCCGCCGACGGCCGGGGACATCTGCGGCCTGTTCACCTGATCCCGGACCGGCCGGCGCCGACCCCGATCCCCTTCCTTAGCTTGCGAAGGGTCGGAGCACAAGGTGTTCTCAGACCCGGACGACGCGGAGCGGGCTGATCCCGGCGAGGACGTCGAAGTCGGCATCCTGGCTGACGACCGGGACGTCGTGCGCGAGCGCGGTAGCCGCGATCCACGTGTCGTTCACGTTCATCCGCCGGCCTGCCTGGGCGATCCGCAGTCGTAGCTCCGCCCATGCGTCGGCGACGGCCGCGTCGATCGGCAGCGGGTTCAGCTCCGCCACGGCCTGCAGGGTGCTCAGCCGGCGCGAGCGCACGGACAGGTCGGTGGCGGCGAGGACGCCGGCGCGCAGCTCCCCGTAGGTGATTACCGAGACGGCGACCTGCTCGGGCAGCTGCGCGCTGTCCAGCCGGCGGCCCTCGCGGGCGATGAACACGCTGGTGTCCAGCAGGCCGCGGGTCACTCGAGCGGCCGGAGCTCGTCCGTGCCGCCGGAGAGGGTCTGCAACTCCTCGCCGAGAGCGGGATCGGCCTGGACGCCCTCGAGCCGTTCGGCCAGGAGCGCGCTGCTCGTCCAGTGCGGCCGGCCCTGGCTCAACGGCCCCAGCTCGGCCACCGGCTCACCGTTGACGGTGATCTGGACCCGTTCCCCTCCCGCGGCGCGGCGCAGCACTCCGGCGGTGTCATTGCGCAACTCCCGCGAGGCGACCTTCACGGCGCTCACTGTAGCGTATCCGTAGCACAGGTGTAGCAGTCGGCTGGCGTCGTCGGGTCCCCGGAACCGTCATGCGCCGGTGCGCAGGGCTTGTTCGGCGAGGGACATTCGCACCCGCTCCTGCTCCAGCCGGACGGCCGAGCCGAAGACGTCGGTGACCAGGGCGGTGTACAACTCGCTCTCCTCGGGGGTGAGCCGGGTGAGGGTCGCTGACGTGGGGGTCGGCTCGCGCACCCACTGCGTGCGGTGGCCCAGCAGCGTGGCCTGGTCCATCAGCATCGATCGGGTCTGCGGGAAGGCCGCGCGGAGCCGGTCGAGGATGGCGAGGCCGTGGGTGTCGATGTCCCCCCAGTACCGGAGGTCGACATCGGCCAGCCAGCTCAGCGGGGTGAGCCGGCGGGCTGCGTAGCCCCCACCCAGGAGCACCGCGGTGCGGGGTCGGGGCGGCAGGGCGAGGTAGGTGATCTCGTTCTCCACGACGATCACGGTCTCGGCGTCGACGGGCTGGTGTGCCAGCTCTTCGATGCGGACGGCGATCTCGCGGAACGGCCCGGCGTGCTCCGGCGGCAGCCGGTGGCGGAGGTAGTCGGGTTTGCTCCGGAAGCCGAATCTGCCGGCGAAGTCCGACCGGGGACGGGTGGCGTCGATCCGTCCCGGCGCCAGCTGCTGTTCCAGCAGGTCGGCGAGGAGCCCGCGGTGTGTCTCCACGAACTTGGTGTCGACACCCGGCACGTCGATCTCGCGCAGATAGCTGCCGGGCCGGGCCCGGTGGTCGATCCAGAGCACCGTGGTGACCAGCCTGGTCCAGTCCTCGCCGGCCGCCAGCACCCGCATGGGGAAGCGGGTCATCCAGTCGACCAGGGCCGGTGCCAGTTCCCGAGCGGATGCGAGTCGGGCGTCGAACGCTTCGGCGTCACGTCGGACTCCGAGGACGGCGGTCAGGTCGGCCCAGGTCTCGACGACGACCCGGGCCGGCAGGTGGTTGACCCCGATCAGCCGCCCGCCGACCGGCGCTTCGACCACCCGGACGCCGCTGGGCACACCGCCCCAGCCGGCCCGCCAAGCGCGGACGTCGTCGAACCGGTCGCCGATGTCGCGGGGACCGGGCCCGTGGATGGGCAGGTCCAACGGCTCGAACGGCAGGCCGGCAGCGTGGGCGCTCAGGAACACGCCACGGTCCCAGCGGCGGCGCAGCTGCTCGCGGACAGCGGGCCAGGTGGTCCACTCGCTGCCCCGTCGCCCTGCCGTCCGAGCACTCCCCGCGCCAGGCACGTCAGCCCGCGTCGCCGGCGGCCCGGCGCAGTGCCTGCTGTTCGCGGTACTCCTCGATGGTCATGCTCTGCAGCCGGGAGAATCTGCCGGTCGGGTTGTCGACGAACCCGACGGCGGCCACGTGCGGTTCGATGACGTGGATCTTCTGCAGCGGGGTGACGATCAGCAGCTGCAGGCCGAGCCGGGTGAACAAGGTGAGCGCGAACCGGGTGGACTCGTCCGAGCCGCGGCCGAACGCCTCGTCGATGACGACGAAGCGGAACGTCTTCGACCGGGCAGCGGCCGGATCGAGGCGGAACTGATAGGCCAGTGACGCCGCCAGGATGGTGTAGGCGAGCTTCTCCTTCTGCCCGCCGGACTTGCCGCCGGAGTCGCTGTAGGTCTCGTACTCGGTGTCGTCCTCCCGCCATCGCTCGGAGGCGGTGAAGACGAACCAGTTGCGGACGTCGGTCACGAACCGCGACCAGTTCCGGTCCACGTCGGCGTGTCCGGGGCGGCCGCGAAGCCGTTCGACGATGGCCTTCACCTGGAGGAAGCGCTGCTCGGAGTACTGGTCGTCGCCGTCGGCGAGGGCGTCGTCGGTGCAGGCGCGCAGGTCTCGCTTGAAGTCCTTGATCTCCGGGTGCGGGGTGAGCTGCGTGTCCAGCCGGATGTAGCGGCCGGGGTTGTAGTCGATGCCGACGAGCGAGGCGTTGATCGTCGCGACCCGCTGGGCGATCAGCTCGGCGCGCTTGTTGAGCTCGGCGAGGAAGCCGGCGATGTCACGGATGGTGTTCTCGTTCAGGTACCGCTTGAAGGTGGCTTCGAAGCGGGGCAGGTCGTCGCCGGTCAGCCGCTCGTGCAGCGCACGGAACTCGTCGGCCGCAGCCACGGAGGCGTCCATCTCGCTGGTCTCGACGGGATGGTCGCCGATGAACCGTGCCATCGCGCGGACCAGCCGGGATTCCACGCCGGACTGGCGCTTGGCCCGCTGGTCACGCTCGTCGGTCAGCTGGCTGCGCAGCGCCTCTTCCCAGGCGTCGACGTCCGGCAGCGTGGTGGGTGGTCCGCCGGGGCGCGCCGCGGCCCGGCCGGCAAGAGCGTCCAGATGCTGGGCGGGCACGGCCCCGGCAGTCCCGAGCCGGGCGGCGACCGCGGTGGCGCGCTGCTCGGCGTCCGCGAGCTCGGTGCCGTGCCCGCCGCGTCGCTGCTGGCAGGCCGACAGCGCACCGTCCGTCTCGCTGATGGCGGACCGGACCGCCCCGAGCTCGCGGTCGATGCGCCCGAGCTTGCCCGAGGCGGACAGCAGCCGCTCGCGTTCGGCGGTCAGGTCGGCGATGCGCCGGACGACGGCCGGCCAGTCCAGCTCGGACCAGGTGTCGAAGACGTCGAGCTTGCTCAGCGTGCGGCCTCGCTCGGCCGCCGTGCGGTAGGTGGCCTCCACCCGGGCGCGGTCGTCGGCCAGCCGGTTGAGCCGCTCCTGCAGCCGCTGGGCCTGGGCGAGCAGCGCCTCGATCTTCTCCGCGTTGCTCCACCCCAGCACGTAGGAGCGGCGGTCGTCGATGCGGGTGGCGTCGTTCTTCTCGTGCCGGCCACCGGGTTCCTTGATCTGGCCGGCGCGGGTCAGCGCCTTCGGGGTGCGCTGGAAGGCCTCGATGGAGTCGACGCACGCGTGGTCGGCCCGGTGGGCCAGCTGGGCCTCCAGCCAGGGCCGTACCGCGGAGTCCTTGATCTCCAGCTTCGCGGCGAGTGAATCGGCGGACGGCAGGGCAGGCAACGCCGGAACGCGGGCGGGGACGCGGTAGTAGACCAGCCGGGTGCGCAGGTCGTGGGCGTCGATCCATCGCGAGACGGCGGGGTAGTGCTCGTCGGGGACGAGCAGCGACAGGGCGAACCCGCGCAGCAGGCGCTCGGCGGCGCCCTCCCAGGCGCGGTGGGCCGGCGCTACCTGGATCAGCTCACCGGCGAGCGGCAGTGCCGCCCCGGGGATGCCGAGCTCGGAGACCAGCCGCTGCCGCAGCTCCAAGCTCTGCCGGGGAAGGCTGCTGGTGCGCTGGCGAAGACTGGCCAGCTCGGCGCGCAGGTCGTCGGACTCGTCCTGCAGGCCGCGCGCGTCGACGGCCAGTTCCCGGAGCCGGTTCTGGGCCTCGGCGGCGTCCGATTCGGCGGCTGCCGCCGCGGCCCGGATCTCGGCCCGCCGGGCGCTGAAGCCGCGCTCGTCGGCGACCGGGTCGAGGCCGACGGTGGTGAGCAGGTCGCCGAAGGTGGCTGCCTTCTGCCGGCGGGCGTCGAGAGCGCGTTCCTCCGCATCGACCAGTTCGTCGATGCGGGCCAGCCGATCGCCGCCGTGCCCGGCGCGCTCGACGATCAGCTCCCTCTCTCGCGCCCGGTGCCGGCCGAGGTCGTCGGCCAGCCGGGCGAGCTCGCGATCGTCCTCGGCCACGGACTCCCGCAGCTGTTCGATGCGGTGGGCCAGCAGCTCGGCGCGCAGGCGGGCGGTATGCACCGGCAGGGCTTCGCGTTGGGCGTCGAGCGCGGCGATCTCGGCGGCGAGCCGGTCGTGGGCGTCGGCGTCGGTGAGCACCGGGCGCAGCTGGTCGAGCTGCGTGCGGGCGCGGACCACGGATTCGTGGGCGCGGGTGAGGTCGTCGAAGTGGCCGACCAGCTGGTCGATCCAGCCGGCGGCGTCGAAGGGCTCGAGCATGTGGCTGCGGACGAACCCGTTGAGATCGCTGACCGCCTTCATCGACACCGTCTGGTGGAACAGCTCCAACGCCTGCTCGGAGTCGATGCCGAGCCGGCGGCGGTAGTCGCGGCCGTACTCGGGGAAGGAGGTCTGCACCGAGGCCCCGGCTCGGCCCCGCAGGCGACGCTTGAGGGCAGCGACATCGGTACCGAAGTCGGCGAAGTCGGCCGCAATGGCGAGGTCCCCGTCGGCGGTCACGTAGAAGCGGTCGGGCTGGCCGCTGTCGCCGTCCTTGAGCCAGAACACCTGCGCGAGGGTGACGGTGGCGTCGTAGCCGGGGTTGGTGAAGACGGCGAGCAGGACCGAGTAGGTGCTACCCGCGCGCAGGCCGACCTGCCGGGTGGTGCCGGTGGCCTCGTTGCGCTCGGAGCGCCAGTGCCCCTGCGCGTAGGAGCGGAGACTGCGCTCGCGGGTGTCGGCGCCGGCGGCCTTGTTGTAGGAGATCCGCTGCGCGGGGAGCAGCAGGGTGGTGACGGCGTCGACGACGGTGGACTTGCCCGACCCGATGTCGCCGGTGAGCAGCGTGTTGGCGCCGCCGGCCCGCAGGGTCCACACCTTCTGGTCGAACGTCCCCCAGTTGAGCAGCTCGAGGCGGTCGAGCCGGAAACCCGGCGAGACGTCGGGCCTCGGCTGCTCGTCGGCGGCGAGGTGGACGGGCGAGGTCACGGCTGTGCACCCTCTTCGGTTCCGGCGGCTGCATCGGGCTCGCCGCGGAGCTGGGCGGCGTAGGCGGCGAGCCGGGTGTCGAAGTCGGCCAGCCACTGGGCGTCGACGAAGGCCTTGAGGATGCGGCGCACCTCGACCGCGCCGTCCGAACCAGGCACCCGGCGGACGAAGCCGAGCTCGACGACCTTGGTGACGTGCTGGTCGACCTGGTCGACCAGGCGGGCCTCGTTGCTGGTGGCGGGGAGGAAGACCCGGAGCATCGCGACGATCTGCTCGCGGGTGAGGATCAGCCGGCTGCCGGCGTCCGTGGCGTCGAACTCGGCCAGCCGGCGGCGCAGCAGCGCGAGCAGCAGGCTGACGTGGAACGACAGGGAGCGGCGGGCCACCAGGCGCGGCACGGAGGTGGCGTTCTGCTCGGCGGCGTCGTCGTCCCGTTGCCGGAGAAAGGCGTAGCCCTCGGCCTCGTCGATCACCGGGACCAGGCCGATGGTGGACATGTACTCGCGCAGCCGGCTCTGCAGTGGCAGCAGGTGACGCCAGACCTGCTCATGGGTGTCGCGGTAGACCACTCCCTTCATCAGCGAGGTGGCAACCAGCGGGAGGTCGAGTTCGGAGTGGGCGGGCGGTGCGGTCACGTGCCACCTCCGGGTAGGGATCGAGAACCGCTGCCGATGCTAAGAAGCGGATACGACAGAACCGCGCCCGGTTCGGCGTGTCGGCACGGCGACGTCGACGCCTGCGATGGGGGCGGGCCGACTCCCATCAGTCGAGGTCATCCATCCGGACGGTTGCGGCGAGGGCGGCGAGGGCGCCGAGGTCAGGATCGTCGGGGTCGGCGGCGAGGATCCCGGCATCCCGCGCCGCCACGTCCCTGCGCCGCGCACGCTCCCCTGCGTGGGGCACCACCGCACGGCGATCTGCTCGCTCGTCCCATGACGGTGCCGGATCGTGATGTGCTCGGAGACCCCACGGGTGTGGTGGTTCGGTCGTCACGTCGGTGTCGGCTGCGGTCGCACGGCTGCTCGGGCGTAGGTGACCCGAGGAACGGTGGCCCGCCGGCTGCGGCCGTCGTGGTCGGTCCAGGCGACCTGTTCCGGGGTGTCGTCGAAGACGACGTCGAAGGCGCCGTCGGTGAGGGAGAAGTAGGTGACCAGCTCCGCGAGGCCCTGCTCGAGCGGGTGGTCGTGCAGGAGCGCGGCCAGGCCGACCTGCGGTCGCTGCAGCAGGGCCCGTCGGACGTGGGCGGTGAGGGGTGCCGGGTCGACGTGCACCTGGCCGAACAGCGCGGTGGCGTCGAAGTCGTCGTCCCCGCTCTGCAGGTCGCTGCTGTGGACGGCGATCCGCGTCTGCGGCCTGTAGAGGGGGCGTTCCATCGGCAGGACGACCGTCGGGGCCAGCGCGTCGATCTCCACGTCCAGTTCGACGCGGCGTTCCCCGCGGAGCTGGAGCGCCGATGTCTCGATGCTGCGCAGGATGTCCATGACCCGGCGGTTCTCCAGCCAGACCCGGTCGTCGAGGTAGCGGCGCAGCTGTTCGGACAGGGTGCGCACGGTGGTCTGGGTGCGCTCGCCGGCGGCCAGCCACTCGTGGTGGATCGCCCGCAGACGGTCGTCGCCGTCAGCGAGGGCGGGCAGCTCGTGCACCCGTCGCAGCAGGTCGGCGAGCTCCTCCTGGCGCGTGGGGGAGAGGAGGAAGTCGTAGAAGGCGTGGAAGCTCTTGCCCTGGTCGGAGTCGGCGATGCTGGCCCGGCCGCCGACCACCTGCTCGAGCAGACCGCCCTTGGCGCCGTCCCAGATCGTGATCTGCTCGCGGAGGTCGCGGTCGAGAGCGCGGAAGTTGCCCTCGACCTCGCGGAAGTCGGCGAGCAGCTCGCGCGCGGTGCCGGCGAACTGCTGGTAGCGGTCGCGCTGCGCAGACGGGTCCATGACGTCGACCTCGCCGCGGCGGACGCGTTCCATCTCGTCGTCGATCTCCTGCCGACGGCGTTCGAGCTCGGCGAGGCGGGTGTCGGGATCGGCCTCGGCGCCGTAGACCATCTGGCGCAGCAGATCGACGACGGTGTTGAGGCGGGACTCGGTGCCGACGAAGGTGCGCGCCCGCAGGGAGGCGCACCACGCGACCGCCTTCTCGGCGGCGGGGGTGGCGTCGAAGTGCGGCTCGTCGGAGCCGGCCAGGTAGTACTTGCGCAGCCAGCCGGCGTCGGGAGCGGCCCAGGCATCGAGGTAGGCGCGCGCCGGCTTGGGGAACAGCGGCGGATCCTGCCCCTCGTTCAGGGCATGGAGGACGTCGTCGAGCCGGTCGGCCAGCTCGCCGGCGGCGATGCCGCGGACGTTGCCCTCGACGAAGACCTGGTCGATGAAGCTGATGATCAGCGGGGCGTGGTCGGCGCGGACCAGCCGCCAGGCGGAGCTGTGGCGCTGCAGTGCCGCGACGTCGTCGTAGTGCATGCCCACCTCTTTCGTGCCGGACCCGACGGCGATGCTAGGGACGGCCACCGACAGGACTGGTTCCCGGCGCGGGCGACGCCCAGGCACGCGTGTCGATGACCTGAACGCTTTCCTCACGTCACGCCGGGATCGGGTCGACCTCACCGGCCACCGCGACCGTATCGGGGCCGGCGATCCGGAACGTCAGGACGGCGGTCCCAGCGGGTGGCCCAGCCGCAGCAACGCGGCCCGGGCCTTGGCCTCGCCGGTGGGCTCGATGAGCAGGTGCCGATCGCCGATCCGCGTGCACAGCCCGCGGAGGGTCCGGTCCGCGGCCAGCAGGGTGGCCGTCTGGACGTCGGCGCACTCCACGACCCGGTGCAGGCCGAGGTCGCGGACCCGCTGGAGCCGCGCCTCGACGTCGTCCATCAGGGTCTGCACCACCGGCGGTACCCCGTGGACCGCCCGGTCGGCCAGGAAGCCGGCCAGCTCGCGGGGTGGGTGGCCCGCGTCGGCGGCGGCGAGCAAGCTGGGAGCAGACAGCGTCCACACCCGGTCGGAGCCGCGGGTGGCGAAGGCGTCCAGGAGGAGGCGGTCGGCCGCGGGCAGGTCGCCGAGGACGACGACGTCGAGGTTGGGCAGCACCTCCAGGGCCCGTTCGGCCACCGGCGGCGCGGGTGGCGCGTACTCGGACGCCAACCCGCAGGCGTATGCGCCGAGAGCGGTCAACCGGACGGCGCCCAACCCGTCGTAGCGGCTCAGCGCGTCGAGCCAGTCGGCGCCCCACATGTGCCGGAAGTCGTCGCGCGCCTGCGCCGGCGCCACGTACTCGACGTCGATCAACCCGAGCGTCGCGGCGTACTCGAACAGCACCGCGAGCACGTAGCGGCCCTCCAGGACGCGGAAGTCGTGGTAGCCGTCGTAGCCGAGGCTGCCGTACTCCGGGTCGACGATGTAGAGCTTCCACAGCGCCCGCTCCGATCGGGCGACGGTCAGCCGGTGCTCGTGGCGGCGCAGCGTGGTGAACAGGCCGTCGACGCCGGCCCACTCCCCGGGCGGGCAGTGCCGGATGGCGGCCGTGGCCGCTTCCCGGCGGGGACCCGCCGCGCTGAGCACCGCCGCGGCCTTCTGGCCCTTGATCTGCTCCACCCGGCTGAGCTCGTCGATCGGCGCGTGCCGCGGCCAGCGCTGCCAGATGTCGCGGATGACCTCGTGTGCTGGCTGCCCGAGGGCGCGCCGTCCCTTCGGGGTCAGCGCCAGCCGGGAACCGTTGAGCCGGGCCAGCCCGCCGGCCTGCAGCAGCAGCGGCCAGGCGAAGGCGGCGATCGCGTCGTCCGGGTAGAAGTCGCCGGCGACGAGCACGCCGGCCACGGCGCGCACGGTGGCGGCCGACGGCCGCGACGTCTTCGCGCTGCACTGCAACCGCCCGGCCTGGCAGAGCCGGAGGACGGCGGCGAGGTTGGCCAGGGCTTCCGGCTCGGTGTTCCGGACGGCCGGCCCCTCGGTGGCCCCAGCGCCGGCGAGACCCTCGTTCACGCGAGCCGGTCCCGGGCCGCGACCATGCCGGCCCGGTGATCGCCGGTGAGGTAGTCCGGGGAGCCGAGGTGGCCGTCGCCGTAGGCGTAGCCGTCGGGCTCCACGCCGATGGCCTTCAGCACGGCCTTGGCCTGTGATGACGGGGAGCCCGACGTGCCGAGACAGCTGGTCAGCTGCTTGACGGTGAGGCGGCGGTCGCGAAAGAGGTGGTCGGCCGTGGCGATGATCCAGCAGACCGCGGCGGCGGTTCCCTCGGGCCGGGCGCGGCGGAGGAAGAGTTCCGGGTCGGCTGCGGCCACCCGGGCCAGCAGCCGGCGGGCCGCGGTCCGCAGCTCGGCTCCGAGCAGCTCGTCGCAGCAGCGGTCGATCAGGTCGAGCACCTGGCCGACCCGCGGGCGGACGTCGTTCGGCACCCGGTCCCAGTCGAACGCCTCCTCGGGCAGCGGCTTCCCGTCGAGCGCGGCCAGCGCGTCGCGGCCGCCGACGGCCTCGGCCAGCGTGTCGAGGGAGTCGAAGTCCCACGACGCGTCGTCCACCGCCGGCCAGAGACCGTCCGGATCGAGCGCGCCCATGCGCGCCAGCAGCGCGGCCGGTCCCTGCGGGCGCGGGGTGCGGATCGTCGCCTGGTACACGTCCTCGAGCTCGTCGACCGCCGCGAGGGTCTCGGCGGTGAGCTCGGCCCGGATGCCGCGCTCGGCGTGGCAGAACCGGATCAAGGCGCGCAGCAGCTCGGGCGCCCGGGTCAGGTGGGGCACGTCGGCGACGATCTTGCGGGGGATCCAGTCGGCCAGCAGGATCTCCACGGCCACCGGACTCCACCGCAGCGGGTCACCGGGACCGTAGTCGGCGCCGAACCACAGCAGCGACTCCAGCAGACTCCGGTGGTCGGCGTCGTCGAGCCCGGCGCCGAAGGGCGACGAGAAGAAGCGGTCGGCCAAGGCCTGCCGCGCATCCTCGGGCCACTCCGGCCGCACGTAGCCGGTGCCCCCGGCAGGCAGCAGGCCGATCATCCACTCGACCAGGGGGCGGCAGGCCGGCCAGGTATCGGTCTCGATCGGCGGGAACGTGATGCGGCTCAGTTCGATCGCCTCGGTGATGCGGGCCCGGGCGTCGGCGGGAGGCAGATCGGTCAGCAGCGTGTCTGGATCGTCGACGCCCTCACGCATCATGTCGATCAGCTCCGGCAGGGAATCCGGGGACACGAAGGCGTCCTTCACCAGGGTGCCGAGGTTGTGGTCGACGTAGGCCGCGGCGCACAGTTCGGAGTCACCGGGGAGCCGTACGCCGATGACGAGGTTCTCGCCGTCGCCGAGCACGTGGCGCATCTCGAACGCCCGCTCCACCGGCTCGGCGTCGTCGAGGCCGAGGAGCCAGCGGGGCAGCACGTGCCCGCGGGCGGCGATCTCCCGCCGGACCTCGTGGCGCAGGGCCTCGTCGCCGGTGAGACCGGCCAGTGCGGCGAGCAGGGCCGACGTCTCGACGACGTCGATGGCGAAGAAGACCTGCAGGAGCTCGTCAAGCGGCGGCGCCGATGGTTCGTCCCGCCGCCCCGGCGAGGGGCGCTCGTCGAAGCCGGCCAGCAGCGCGCTGGCCAGCCCGAGCAGCGCCATCGGCTCGTCGGAGGCCAGGGCCGCGGCGACGTCGGCCAGCGGGTTCTGCAGGACCTGCTGCCGCCCCGGGGCACGGGACCGGCCGTGCGGCCGGTTCTTCCTGACCCGGCGCTGCTTGCGGGGGTGGGAGCGCTTGCTCACCCGGCCAGGCTAGAGGCCCGAGGACGGCGATGGGAGCACCCCCGGTCGTCCATCGAACCCGGTACGGGATACCCGATCAGCACCACCGATCGCAGGGGTAGCCGCTCAGCGCGGGACGACCGTGACCGGGCAGCGGTGCCCCGGTACGCACAGCGCGCTGCTAGCAGACTGCGACAGCGCTGGTACGTGCTGCGGATCCGTCATGCATGTACCTGGGTGGCCCGAGGCGCCCTTCTCCGTCCCGGTCGCTCATCTCCCGTGGACAGTGGGGCTCCGGCGCGTGACGAGCCCCGGCACCAGTTCGGCGCCCGCGGCTCCGGCGGCGGCGCAGCCGAGCACCACCGCCCACGACACCGGGTCCAGCGGGGTGCAGCCGAAGAACCGGCTCACCCCGGGCGTCTGCACGATCGCCACAAGCGCCGCCAGCGACCCCACCACGGTGACCAGCACCAGCGGGCTGCGCCGCCCCGACCACGCGGTCTGCGCGAGCTGCGTGGTGATCAGCGCAGCCAGGCCCATCGTGCTGGCCCGGCCGGGGAACAGCGGCGTGGCCCGGCCCACGAGCCAGGCGGCGGTGGCCCCGGCCGTCGTCGCCGCGCCCCGCACGAGCACCATCCGCTGCACCGCCGCGGTGAAGCCCCGGTGCGGGCCGGCCCGCAGCACGGGGGCGAGTGGGTGCCCGGCCAGCGGCCCGTCGTCCTCCCCGACCGCGGCCTGCCGGGGAGCCGCCACCGCGACGGCGAGCGCCGGGAACATGTCGGTGAGCAGGTTGACCAGCAGCAGCTGGCGGGTGTTCACCGGCGCGCGGCCGCCGACGGCGGTGCCGAGCACGGTGAACGCCACCTCGCCGGCGTTCCCGCCCACGAGCACCGACACCGCGTCGCGCACCCGCGACCACATGGCCCGGCCCTCGGCGATCGCGTCGACCAGCCGGGTGAGGTCCACGTCGGTGAGCACCAGGTCGGCGGCGGTGCGGGCGGCGGGGGACTCCGCGCCCTCGACGCCGACGCCGACGTCGGCCAGCCGGATCGCGGCGGCGTCGTTCACGCCGTCGCCGGTCATCGCCAGCGTCGCGCCGGCCCGCCGCAGCGCCTGCACCAGCGTCACCTTCTGCTCGGGGGAGAGCCGGGCGAAGACGGCGGTCCCCGCGACCAGCCGCGCCCGCTCGGCGTCCGTCGCCCGGGCCAGCTCCGCGCCGGTGACCACCCGGTCGGCATCGGGCACGCCGGCCTGCGCGGCGATGGCGCTCGCGGTCTCGGGGTGGTCACCGGTGGCCACCACCACCCGTACGCCGGCGGCCCGCAGCTGCTCGACGGCCCGCACCGAGGACTCCCGCAGCGTGTCCGACAGCCCGACCAGCCCGCGCAGGGTCAGGTCGGCGGCGGCCTCGTCGAGGTCGTCCGGCGTCCCCTCGACGGCGCGGTCGGCGACGGCGAGCACCCGCAGCCCCTCGCCGGCCAGCTGCCGGATGCGGTCGCGGATCTCGGGGGCGTCGGCGCAGCGGCGCAGCACCACCTCGGGCGCACCCTTCACGACGAGCCGTCCCTCGCGGACGGCGGCGGAGAAGCCGCGGCCGGCGGCGAAGGCCAGGCTCGCGTCGGGCGGGCCTTCCCACGCGTCGCCGGCGGCCTCCAGCACCGCGCGGTCGGTCTCGTGCGCGTGGTCGTGGCCGTTGCCCATGCCGGTCGCGGCGAGCCGCAGCAGCTCGTCCTCGCCGCCGTCGTCGAGCGGCAGCAGGCGGGTGACCCGCAGCCGGTTCTCGGTCAGCGTGCCGGTCTTGTCGAAGCAGACGGTGTCCACCCGGCCGAGCGCCTCGAGCACCCGGGCGCTGCGCACCACCGCGCCGCGCCGCGACAGCCGCCGGGCCGCGGCCTGCTGGGCGACGGTGGCGACCAGCGGCAGCCCCTCGGGCACGGCCGCGACGGCGATCGCCAGCCCGGCCGCGACCGACTCGCGCAGCGGGCGGCCCCACAGCACCCCGAGCAGGGTGACCGCGCCGCCGCCGGCGAGGGTGAGCGGGAGGACGGCGCGGGTGAGCTCGGCCAGCCGGGCCTGGACGCCGGCCGGTGGTGCGGCGCCCCCCGCGGCGCGCGCGGCCCGCCCGGCCTGGGTGGCCGGCCCGACGGCGACGACGACGGCCCGCCCGCGGCCGGCGACCACGGTGGTGCCGTCGAAGAGCATGCAGGTGCGGTCGGCGAGCTCGGCCCCCGGCGTGGCGGGCACCGACTTGGCGACCGACAGGGACTCCCCGGTGAGGCTGGACTCGTCGACCTCCAGGTCCTCGGCGTCCAGCAGCCGGGCGTCCGCAGCCACGACGGTCCCGGGTTCGACGAGGACGACGTCCCCGAGACGGAGTGCGGTCGCGGGCACCTCCTCGGTGCCGCCGTCGGTCTCCCGGCGGGCGCAGTGCGCCTGCTCCAGCAGCAGCGACTCCAGCGTGCTCTCGGCGCGCATCCGCTGCAGCCCGCTGACGACGGCGTTGATGGCGGTGACGCTGCCGACCAGCACCGCGTCGGTGACCTCGCCCAGCACGGCGGTGGCCGCGGCGCCGGTGGCCAGGATCGGGGTGAGCGGGTCGGCGAGCTCGGCGCCGACGGTACGGGCGAACCGGGCCGGCACCCGGACGGTGGGATGGGCGGCGGCCCGGCGGGCGAGGGCGGGCAGCCGGCCCGGGGGGTGGTCGGGCGGGATCGGGGCGTCGGCCAGCCGGCGCAGGACGTCGTCGGGGTCGAGCGCGTGCCAGGGGGTGTGCACCGTCGGCGCCGGGAGCGGGCGGCGGGCGGCCCGGACGGCGGCGCGGGTGCCGCCGGCCATCGTGCCGGCGGTCGCCCACTTGCCCGGCGTCGTCGCCCGGGCCTGGCCGACGCGGGGGCTGCCGACGGCGGCGAGCAGCCCGCCGAGGACGTTGCCGGTGAGCGCGGCCGCGGTGGCCCGGCGGCTGACCGCCTTCGCGTCGGGGACGGCGGCGACGATCCGGCAGGCGTCGGCGAGCCCGGGGTCGGTGACCAGGTCGGCGCCCCACGTCGGGGCCCGGCCGCGCAGCACCGGGGCCACCGCGACGTCGGCGGCCATCAGCGCGGGCCCGTCGGTGGCCGAGACCAGCAGCACGCCGTGCCCGTCGGCCTGCGCTCCCCGCACGACGTCCACCAGTGGCGTGCCCGCGTCGGGAACCTCGTCGGCGAGCCCGGCGACGTCGCGGGCACCGACGTGCCGGGTGAGCACCAGCCGCAGGCCGGCGTCGGCGACGGTGGTGAGCAGCGCCTCGGCGTGCGGGTCGAGCTCGGCGGCGACGGTGACGCTGCCGACCCGGCGGCGGCCCTGCAGCAGCGAGCGCACCTCGCCGCCGGGGGTGTCGTCGCTGCGGCGGACCGGCCCGAGGCGGAGCCGTTCCTCCTCCCCGTCGCCGGTGAGCAGGCGGGTGGCGGCCGACCAGACGGCGGCGTCGTCCCACCCGTCGGCCTCCGCGACGGCCTCGACGACCACCGGCGGGCCGGTGCAGAGGGCGGCGCTGTCGACGACGACGGCGCCGACCCGGTCGAGCCGGCGGTAGACCGAGCCGTCGAGGGGGAGCACGCCCTGCCGGCAGAGCAGCAGGTCGAGCGTGGCGGCGAAGGACTCGCGGCCCTGCACCGCGGCCTTGGGGGTGAGCGCCCGGATGAGGTCGGCGGAGCGGCCCGGGCTGCGGGTGAGCGCGAGCAGGCCGAGCGCCGTGCCGAGCTCGGCGGGGCCGAGCCGGTCGCGGTAGGTCTCGACCGGCCCGCGCGGGAGCGCGCCGGGGCGCGTGCCGGGCAGCGGGCCGGGGGCGCTGTCGTCGTCCGGCTCGGGGCCGCACAGCTCGCGCTCGCGGCGGCACCACACCCGACGGCGGGCACGCACCTCCAGTGCCCGCTGGACCGCGGCGGCGGCGTTGAGCGCCGGCACGGTCGGGCTCTGGGTGAGCGAGTGCAGCAGCGCGCCGGTGCCCTCGAAGACCAGGTCGGTGCCGACCGGGCCGATCCGGTCGGACAGCGCGCGCTTGAGCCACTGCTGGGTGTCCAGCAGCGCCATGACCAGCGTGGCGTGCCGGTGCACCGCCGGGATCGGCAGGTACTTCCCGGCGGTGGCGAACCCGAAGGCGGCGACGTCGACGGCGGCGGCGAGGACGGCGGCGATCAGCGGCTCCACGTCGGCCGGGTGGTCGGGGCGCTGCGGGAAGACGCCGGTGCCGCCGCGGGCCTGCTCGATCTCGGTGACCACGCCGACGACGTCCTCGATGCCCACGCGGCGGGCGTCGACGGCGACCAGCACCCGGCCGACGACGTCGTTGACGGTGGCCCACTCGACGCCCTCGAGCCGTTCCAGCTGGCGGCGCAGTGCCGCGCGGGCGGCGGGGGCGTCGTCGTCGGCGGGGTCCTCGACCTCGATCTGCAGGCGGTCGCCGTCGCGCCAGACCCGCCGCGTGTGCCGGGCCGGCGGGGGCTCCAGCAGGCCCTTCGCGGCGTCCACCAGGTCGTGCAGGTGGCCGCTGGGGAGCGGGTCGGCACCGGTGACGAGGGTGCCGACCGCGCGGGTGCCGGAGACGGCGACCCCGTGCGCCACGTGCAGCGAACCCGCGACCCCGGCGCGGGCGGCCCGCGTGGCGGCCGACGCCGTCCCGCCCACCAGGCCGGCGCCCACGACCACCGGCAGGGTGGCCAGCGCAGCGGCACCGACGGCCACCTGCGTGGCCTGGCGGGCGGCGGAGCCCAGCCGGTGCAGCAGATTCATGGCGCCCCCGTGACGACGGTCACTGCACGGTACGCCGGGGGGTGCGTCCAGGCAGGTCCGCGGCCACCGTCGCGTCGCCGGGCACCGTGTCGACCACCTGCGGGCCTCAGGTGCGGAGCGGATCCGGGGGTGCGAGGTCGTCCAGCCAGGGCGGGTCGGGTTCGGGGTCGTGGTACCAGCCGGGCGGGCGGGTGGTGCGGGAGATCCCTGAGGGGGTGCGGACGACGAGCCGGCCGTCGGGGTGCAGGGTGAACGACCAGCCGCGGGCGAAGGTCTTGATGCGGTGGTGGCGCCGGCACAGGCAGCAGAGGTTCCAGCAGTCGGTGGGGCCGCCGTCGGCGAAGGCCTGCCCGTGGTCGATGTCGCAGCGGCCGGCGCGGCGGCGACAGCCGGGCATGCGGCAGTGCCGGTCGCGCACGGTGACGAGCCTGTCCTGAGCGGCGGTGGGCCGGTACCCGCGGGTCGCAGGTGGCGGCCGGAGGCCGGGCCCGTCGGGCTGCCCGGGCGGGTGCGCGCCGCGTGAGGCCTTCCCGCGGCGCACGCGCCGGCCCCGGCCGGCGGCGCGGGCCAGTTCGGCGCGGGTGGCCACCGCGAGGGTCTCGCCGGTGGCCGGGTCGTCGATCGCGACGTGGACCGATCCGCCGGCCGGCGCCGCCGACAGGCCGAGCATGTCGAGGGTGTCGAGCAGTTCCCGGCACTGGGCGGCGGAGATCAGCTGCCCGTCCAGCTCCGCCGGCGCGGCGCCGGCCGGGGCGTCGGGCCGCAGCGAGGGCAGCGCGGCGTGGAGGTGCAGGTGGGCGGTCACCGGTGGGCGGCTGGTGTCCCACGGCCGCAGGATCAGGTCCAGCGCCGCCGTGGAGCGCAGCACGCCGATGGGCCGGTCATCACCGTCGGCGCGCATCCACCGCGCGTACTGGTCGACCGCGTCGCGGGCTGCGTGCACCGCCGGCAGCGGGCCCTCGATGACCAGCCGGCCCAGGTCGTCGGCGGTGCGCTCGACCCGCACGTCGGCCGTGCGCTCGGCGTCCCTGCGGCGGCGTTCCCTGGCCTCGGCGTCCACCCGGTAGAGGTGGTAGCGGACCCGGTCGCCCAGCCGGGACGGCGGGCAGTTCCCAGCACCGGGGAGCACCCGCGCCTGCACCTGGGCGGCGACGGCGTCGGAGGCGTCACCGAGCAGGTCGAGCAGGATCCGTGCCTTGCGGATCGTCAGCCGCCCGGCGAACAGCTCCGCCCACGTGGCGGCCAGCTTGGTGGTGAGCAGGATCGACTCGGCGGCCAGGCGGCCGGCCTCGGCCTCCGAGCAGCCGCGGATCGTCGCCAGCTCGGAGACGAAGTCGTCGCAGACATCGGCCAGCGCGGCCGGGCGCATCGCCCGGGAATCCGGCCCCGGCCCGCCGCGGGGGCCGTAGTCGGCATCCCGCTCGGCCGAGCGCCGACGCGCCAGCTCGGCGATCGCGGCCGCCTGCCGGGCGTACTCCCGGGCCATGTGGGCATCGGCCGACCAGATGTCGCACACCAGCTCGAACTCACCCGACGCCGGCGGCACCACCTCGCCGGGCAGCAGCGGCATCGGCACGCCGTCGAGCGGCCCCGGCACCCCGTCGTCCTCCATGCCCGCGACCGTAGACCCGACCTACGACAATTCCCGCTGGTCAGCCGGGCGGAACGACCGCGAGCCCCGGACGACGGCGCCGGTGGTCAGCGAGACGGTGACGTCGCGGCCGGCACCGGTGGCCCGGTCGAGCAGCAGCGCCCGGACGCGGCGCTCGACGGCGTCGCCCGGCTGCCAGGCCAGCACCTGCGCCTTGTGCGGCTCCTCCAGGGCGACGTAGACGGAGGTGCCGGAGTCGGCGCAGAGGCCCGCGGCGCGGACGATCCCCGTTGCGGCGGTGACCTCCTCGGCGGTGAGCCGGGCGAGCGGGTGGGTGGCGGTCCCCGTGGCGACGGCGGTCATGGTGATCTGCCTACTCCTGGGGTGCGGAAGGGAAGGGGGCGGCGTGACCGGGAGCACGTCCCCGGTCCGGCCGCGCGGGTGTCGGGCGGCCGGGTGCGTCGGCTAGACAGGTGCCATGACCGAGCTGACGACGGCGGCAGGCGGGGGCTGGCTGGCCCGCGAGGAGATGGACGCGGCGCGCGAGCGGTTGCCGATCCTGTACGTCGACGTGGTGCCGGTGCGGGTCGACGAGCAGGGCACGGTGACCTCGATCGGGCTGCTGCTGCGGGCCGGCGAGGACGGGCAGATCAAGCGGGCGCTGGTGTCGGGGCGGGTGCTGTACCACGAGCGGGTGCGCGCGGCGCTGCTGCGGCACCTGGAGAAGGACCTCGGGCCGCTGGCGCTGCCGCGCGTCCCGCCGGCGCCCCAGCCGTTCACCGTGGCCGAGTACTTCCCGACGCCGGGGGTGACGCCGTTCCACGACCCGCGGCAGCACGCGGTGTCGCTGGCGTACGTGGTGCCGGTGGAGGGCGACTGCTCGCCGCAGCAGGACGCGCTCGAGCTGACCTGGTTCAGCCCGGACGAGGTGCGGGAGGCCACCGTGCTGGCGGAGCTCGCGAACGGGCAGAGCGCGCTGCTGCTGCAGGCGCTGGCGCACGTCGGCGTGTGAGCCGGGTCCTGGTCGGCGCGGCGTCCCGCTGTCCGGGGCCCTAGGTCTCTGGGGCGGATGGTGAAGCGCTCGTAGCGTCGCGCCATGCGCAGGTTGCTGCTCGCCCTGGTCCTCTGTGCGGCGCTGGTCGGGGTCGGCGTCGCCCCGGCCGCAGCGTCGGCGCGGGTCCCCGCCGACGGCGCGTTCACGGTCGCCATCACCGGGGCTCCCGACCTCCAGCCGCTGCCGGGGGACCGGTGCCTGGCGACCGTCCCGGTGACGCTCGCCTTCGAGGGCACGCTCGAGGGGACGGCGCCCGGCACGATCCGGATCGCCGTCGACGCGCCGTGCGACCAGGCGTTCGCCGTCCCGCCCGGCACGTTCGCCGACGTCTTCCTCTTCTCCGGCACCTTCACCGGCACCGTGGCGGGGGAGCCGGCCGACGCACGGCTGGTCTACACCGGGATCACGCGGCCCGGCGGCGAGGTGCGCGGCCTGATGCTGCTCTCCGGTGACGCGCGCGGGCTGCTCCGGGTCGAGGCGACGGCCGGCGCGGGCGGGACGTACTCGGGCTCCGTGCAGGGCTGAAGGCGTCGGCGGCGTAGCCGACGCCGGGCACCGCCGCTTGAACCGCCTCGTCAGGCCTCGTCGTCCGCCAGGGCACGCAGGGCTGCCTGGAAGGCGTCGGCGCGCGCGTCGACCTCGGAGAGCGCGTCGGCGGTGAGCTGCGGGTGGAGGCCGCGCTCGGCGTGCCCGTAGCGGATCAGGTCGCGGAGCAGCTCCGGGGTCCGCTCGACGTGGACCACGTCGGGGTCCAGGGCGGTCCGGTCGAGGTCGAGCAGCCCCCGGACGTTCTTGCGGCTCCAGACGAGGGGATCGCCGATGCCGTTGGCGCTCCCCGCGGTCAGGACGTCGTCGACGAGCGGGCGGAGTTCGAGGCGGGCCCACGCCGGGCCGAAGGGCGAGGCGAGGAACGCCTCGGCGATGCCGTCGAGCTCCTCCTCGGACAACTCCCGGAGCCCGGTGTCCTGGCCGCCCTCCGGGAGCAGCGACAGCATCCACTCCACCAGCGGGCGTGCCTCCGTCAGCTGCTCGGAGGTGACCCACCCCGGGCCGAGGGCGATCTCGGCGAGGGCGTGGGTGAGGCGGGTACGGGCGTCGGCGGGGGAGATGTCGCGCACGCGCAGGTCCGGGTCGTCCGTCTCGCCCAGCAGGCCGACGACCTCGTCGAGCGGTGCCCCGACGACGTACCCGTCGGTGGCGACAGCCCCGAACTCGTTGTTCACGCGGACGACGGCGGTGAGCGGCCCGCCTCCGGGCACGGTGACGCCCACGAGCAGATCGTCGACGTCCCGGAACACCGTGCTCACCTCGCCGGCCCGGTCCACCGGCTCGGACCGGTGCAGCTCGGCCAGCCACTGGGGCAGGACGTGACCGCGCTCGGCGATCTCGCGGCGCACCCGCCGGCGCAGGTCGGGATCCACGGTCAGGGTGGCGATCGCCAGCAGGGCGGCCGACGTCTCGACCCGGTCCGCGGCGGAGAAGCTGCGGACCAGGGTGCCGAACGCTGCTGAGGGATCGTCGTCGGCCGCGGCCACGGAGAGCGCCAGGCTCACGACGCCGAGCAGGGGCCCCGGGGCAGGCGCATCGATGCCCGCGCCCAGCGCATCGAGCAGGCCGACCTCCGGCGTCGTGTGCCGCCGCTGCTTCTGCCGGGACCGGGCCCGCTTCTTGTTCTTCGCCATCGCGGCGGACGCTACCGGCGCCCACCGACTGTCGTGCTGCGCCGGCTGCCGGCGTTCCCGGGACCGCGGGTCAGCCGCCCAGCGCCCGGCGGCCGGCCGCGAGCAGCCCGGGCTTCGCCGCCCGGATCACCTGCTGCGCGGCCAGCAGCCCGCTGGCCCCGCCCAGGCCCGGTCCGGGGTGGGTGGAGGCGCCGATGTGCCACAACCCGTCGACGGCGGTGCGGTGCCCGCGGGTCTGCGGGGTGGGCCGCCAGAGCAGGAACTGGTCGATGGTGCAGGCGCCGGAGTACGGGTCGCCGTCGACCAGGTTGCGGTTCCAGGACTGCAGGTCCGCCGGGGAGAGCACCCGGCGGGCGGTGAGCGCGGAGTCCAGGTTGGTCACGTGGCGGGAGAGCTCCTCGACCACGCGGTCGGCGTACCGCTCGCGCAGCTCCTCGGTCCAGGTGCCGTCGCCGACGTCGATGCTCCCGGCGGCGTCGCCCGTCGGCCGGCCCGGGGTCTCCTGCAGTTGCAGCCACAGCACGCCGGCGCCGTCGGGCACCCGGGTGGGGTCCAGCGCGGCGGGCTGCCCGGTCACGATCGTCGGGTGGACGGGCAGCAGGTGCCGCTGCGCCTCGTTGACCGCACGGCTCACGCTGTCCAGCCCGTCGCTGACGTGCACGATCGCCGCCCGCGACAACCGGTCGTGGTCCTCCGCCCACCGCGGCGGCTCGGACAGCGCCAGGTGGATCTGCATGTCGCCGCGGCCGTAGCGGTAGCCGCGGGCCGCCTCCCGCACCCGGTCGGGCACCGCCGCGACGCCGTCCAGCAGCTCCAGGTAGAGCGACTGCGGGGTGACGCTGGCCAGCACCGCTTCCCGCGCGGTCACCACCTCGCCGTCGGCCAGCCGCACGCCGGTGGCTCGCCCGTCGGTGGTCTGGACGGCGACGACGTCGGCGTCGGTGCGGGTACTGCCGCCGGCGTCGGTGACGATGCCGGCCAGCGCCTCGACGACCCGCACCCCGCCGCCCTCGGGCACCGGGCAGCCGCCCTGGGCGAGGGCGAGCGCGATGACCTTGTTGATGAAGCCGCTGAATGCGTCGTCCGGCCCCAGGCCCTCGTGGCCGACCCACGGGGAGAGCAACCCGTGCACCGCGGGGGACTCGAACGTGCCGGACAGCCAGGTGCGCGCGGACTCCAGGCCCTCGGCGCCGAACTGCTGCAGCCCGCGGGGGCCCAGCTGGCGGACCGCCTGGCCGGCGAGCTTCAGCCCGTCCAGCGACAGCAGCTCGGTGCCCAGCGCGCCGAACGCGATGCCGGCCAAGCTGCCGAACTCCTCGAGGAAGGAGCGCCAGGCGTCGCCGTCGCCGGGGGCGAGCCGGTCGAACTCGGCGGCGGTGACGTCGGCGTCGGTGGAGAGCACCGCCGTCGACCCGTCGCGCAGCGCGGCCGCGGCGGGCAGGTCGGTGTTGCGGTAGACGACGCCGCGGGCGGCGAGGTCGTCGGCGAGCGCCGGGTAGGCCGGGCCACCGACGAACAGCGGGTGCCAGCAGGAGAAGAGGTCGGTGGTGTAGCCCGGCGCCGGGGTGTCGGTCTCCGTGCGGATCGCCCCGCCGAGGCGGGGTGCGCGTTCGTAGATGCCGACGTCCCGCCCGGCCTTCGCCAGGGTGGCGCCGGCGACGAGGGAGTTGATCCCGCTGCCGATGATCACGACGTCGTGTGCAGCCATGGGATCCCGACTCCCCGATCCGTGGGGCAGCGAAACCGCCTCCGGCTCGGGTTGTGGACGAACGCCCGGGACGGTCGTCGGCGTCGATAGCCTCCGGTGGTGTTCGACGAGCTGCGCCCGGCGCTCTCCGATGCGGTCATCCGCCGGTCGGTCGGGGACGACGCGTGGCGCCGCGGCGTCGCCTACGCGCGGGAGGGCCGGGTCTCGGAGATCACCCGCTCGCGCACGACCGGCGAGCTCACGGCGATCGTGGTCGGCAGCCAGCGGCGGATCTACCGGACCGTGGCGCAGCACGATGCCGGGGCCGCCCGCTGGTGGGGCGAGTGCAGCTGCCCCGTCGGGTACGACTGCAAGCACGTCGCGGCGGTGCTCCTGACCGTCCGGCTCGCCGCCTCGGCTGCATCGCCGGTGGCCCGCACACCCGACTGGGAACTCGTCCTCGGCGACCTGGTGCAGGCCGCGCCGTCCGGTGCTGGCACCCCGGTCGGCCTGCAGTTCGACGTCGAGCGCGCTGCCGGACCCGGCCCGGCGTCGGTGCGGCTGCGGCCGGTCGTGCCCGGCGCGAAGGGGCGCTGGGTCCGCACCGGGGTGTCGTGGCGGAACCTCGAGCGCGACTACTTCTCCGAGCGGGATCCCGCGCACGCGGCCGCGCTGCGCGGGTTGCACCAGGCGCACCAGGCCGCGGACCCACCCGGCTACTACTACGGCTCCGGGGAACCGCCGGTACTGCTGGAGGACTTCGGTCCGGCGCTGTGGCCGGCGCTGCGGCAGGCGGTGGAGGACGGCGTGCCCCTGCTCACGAAGTGGGGTGGGCGGGTGCGGGTCGGCGCGCCGGGGGAGCTGGCCGTGGACGTCCGCGAGGAGGGCGGGGAGCTGCGGGTGGAGGCGGTGGTGGAGCTGGGCGACGACGTGCGCGTCCCGGCCGAGTCGGTGCTGCTGCTGGGCAGCCCCCCGCACGGCGCCGCCCTGGCCCCCGGCACCGGTGTCCCGGGGGAGATCATCTCGCGCGAGGGGCTGGTGCTCGTGCCGCTGCAGCGGGTGCCCCGGAGCGCGCAGCGGCTGGCGGGCAGCGGGCCGGTGCGGGTGCCGGCGGCCGACCGCGACCGCTTCCTGACCGCCTTCTACCCGGCGCTGCGCCGCGCGCTGCCGGTGCGGTCGTCGGACGGGTCGGTGGAGCTGCCGGAGGTGGTGGCGCCTCGGCTGGGCCTCTCCGTGGAGCACCTGCCCGGACAGCGGGCGCGGCTGACCTGGTCGGTGCGCTACGGCGACGACGGCCCCCGGCTGCCGCTGGCGCGCGAGGCCGGTGCCGCGCCCGACCCGGGGCGCGACGTCGAAGCGGAGGACGAGCAGCTGCGCGCCCTGCCCGCCCCACCGGAGCGGCTGCTGCGGATCTGGCACGTCGGCCCGCGACCCCGGCCGATCGAGAGCGCCGAGGTCGCGGGGATGGACGTCGTCGTCCTGGTCTCCGAGTTCCTGCCCAGGCTGACGGACGCCGGCGTGCTCGTCGAGGAGACCGGTGAGCCGGTGGGCTACCGGCGGTCCGAGGCCGCGCCGGTGGTGGCGGTGTCGGCCACCGACGGGGAGGACGGCGACTGGTTCGACCTCGGCGTGACGGTGAGCGTGGACGGCGAGGAGATCCCGTTCGCCCCGCTGTTCGCGGCGTTGGCGGCGGGGGAGGAGCACCTGCTGCTGCCCAGCGGCACCTGGTTCGACGTCCGCCGGCCGGAGTTCGACCGGCTGCGCGCGCTGATCGAGGAGGCGCGGGCGCTGCAGGATGCCGACCGGCCGGGGCTGCGGATCAGCCGCTACCAGGCGGGGCTCTGGGAGGAGCTGGTGGAGCTCGGCGTGGTCGCAGAGCAGAGCCGGCGGTGGGCGCGCGACGTCGGGGCGCTGCTCGACGTCGACGGTGCAGGGCCGCCCGCGGCACCCGCCGGGCTGGCCGCGCAGCTGCGGCCGTACCAGCTGGAGGGCTACCAGTGGCTCTCGGTGCTGTGGGACGCCGGGCTGGGCGGGGTGCTCGCCGACGACATGGGGCTGGGCAAGACGCTGCAGACCCTCGCGCTGGTGTGCCGGGCGAAGGAGTCCGGGGAGCTGACCGCGCCGGTGCTGGTGGTGGCGCCGACGAGCGTGGTGGCGAACTGGGCGCGGGAGGCGGCCCGGTTCGCGCCGGGTCTCGTCGTCCGGACCATCGAGGCCACCGGCCGCAAGCGGGGCACCGCCCTGGCCGAGGCGGTCGACGGCGGGGACCTGGTGGTCACCTCGTACACGCTGCTGCGGCTCGGTGAGGAGGAGTACCGGGCGCTGCCGTGGCGCGGGCTGGTGCTGGACGAGGCGCAGTTCGTGAAGAACCACCAGGCGAAGACCTACGCGGCCGCGCGGCGGCTGCCCGCGCGGTTCAAGCTGGCCATCACCGGCACGCCGGTGGAGAACAACCTGATGGACCTGTGGGCGATGCTCTCGATCGTCGCGCCGGGGCTGTTCCCCAGCCCGCAGCGGTTCACCGAGCACTACCGGACGCCGATCGAGCGCGGCGGCGACCCGGAGGTGCTCGCCGCGCTGCGCCGGCGGATCCGGCCGCTGATGCGGCGGCGCACCAAGGAGCAGGTCGCCGCCGAGCTGCCGCCCAAGCAGGAGCAGGTGCTCGAGGTGGTGCTCGACCCGAAGCACCGCAAGGTCTACGACACCCACCTGCAGCGGGAGCGGCGCAAGGTGCTCGGCCTGGTCGACGACCTGGACCGCAACCGTTTCACGATCTTCCGGTCGCTCACCCTGCTGCGGCAGCTGGCGCTGGACGCCTCCCTGGTGGACGACGGCTACGCGGATATCCGGTCGAGCAAGGCCGAGGCGTTCCTCGAGCACCTGCAGGAGGTCGTCGCCGAGGGGCACCGCGCGCTGGTGTTCAGCTCGTTCACCGGCTTCCTCGGCACGGTGCGCCGGCGGCTGGAGGAGGCGGGGCTGCCCTACGCCTACCTCGACGGGCGCACGCGGGACCGGGAGCGGCGGATCGAGGAGTTCCGCGAGGGCGGCGCGCCGGTATTCCTGATCAGCCTCAAGGCCGGCGGGTTCGGGCTCAACCTCACCGAGGCCGACTACGTGTTCGTGCTCGACCCGTGGTGGAACCCGGCGGCGGAGGCGCAGGCGATCGACCGCGCGCACCGGATCGGGCAGGACAAGACGGTGATGGTCTACCGGCTGGTCGCCGCCGACACGATCGAGCAGAAGGTGCTGGCGCTGCAGGAGCGCAAGCGCGACCTGTTCTCCCGGGTGCTGGACGACGACGGCGGGACGCTGTCGGGGGCGCTGACGGCCGAGGACATCCGCGGCCTGTTCGCCTGATCGACGTCGGGGTGGACGTCGTCCGTCCGGCCACCGCCGGAGCGGTGGGTCAGCGCGGGACGACGGTGACCGCACAGCGCAGCCCCGGGACGCGGCTGAGCCGTGCATCCGCCGTGAGGAGCGCACAGCCGAGCGCTTCGGCGAGCGCGACGTAGGAAGCGTCGTACGCGGAGACGTTGTCCCGCAGTTGCCAGACCCGGTCGAGCAGCCCGGTGATCGGATGCCGTGCGACGCCCAGCCGCCGCCACGTGTCGAGCGCCCGCCAGCCGTCGTCGGGGCTCACCGTCCGGTTGACCACCTGCCGGCGGAGCGCCTGCGCTATCTCGGGATCGATCAGGTGCGGGACGTGCAGCGACTCCGAGGCGACGACCGCCCGCGCCTGACCGTCGTTCAACAGTGCGGAGACGGCGGCCGAAGCGTCGAGGACGATCACCGAGCAGCGCGGTCGTCGTCGATGTCTGCGAGGACGTCGGGGGTAGGAACGCCGAGATCGGGGAGTGTGGCGAGCAGCCGGGGGTTGTCCGCCCGGCGGGAGACCTCCGTGAGCTCCCGCAGGGCGACCGCGCTCACCGACATGCCTTCACGCGCCGCCAGCCGTTCGAGAGCTTCAGCGACCTCATCCGGGACGTTGCGCAGGTACAGGGTTCGCATGGGCAAGATGCTAGCTGGCTGCTAGCAGAATGCGACGAGGACTTGTTCGCGGCATCTCCGCCCGGCAGCGGCCCTGCCCGCAGGTCGCGCCCTCGGCTAGCGTTGCGTCATGCGCAACGGTGCCGACGGCGGCGGCCAACCTCCGCTCGTCCAGTCCGTCGACCGGGCGCTCGCGATGCTCTCCGTCCTGGCCGACCGCGGCAGCGCCGGTGCCACCGACCTCGGCGCCGAGCTCGGCGTGCACAAGTCCACCGCCTCCCGGCTGCTGGCCACCCTGGAGGCCCACGGGCTGGTCGAGCAGCTGGGGGAGCGGGGCACCTACCGGCTCGGGTTCGGGTTGGTGCGCCTGGCCGGGGCGAGCGCGGCGCAGTTGGACCTCAGCCGGCTGGGTCGCGAGGTGTGCGAGCGGCTGGCCGCCGAGCTCGACGAGACCGTCAACCTCGCGGTGCTCGACGGCGACAGCGCGGTCAACATCAGCCAGGTGCACGGGAGCGCCTCGGTGGGAGTGCTGAACTGGGTCGGTCGGCGCACCCCGCTGCACGCCACCTCCAGCGGCAAGGTGCTGCTGGCGTACGGGCCGGCGGCCGCGCGCGCGGCCATGTCCGCCACGGCGCTGGAGCGGTACACCCCGTCGACGATCACCGACGTCGCGGTGCTCGACGAGGTGCTGGCCAGGGTCCGCGAGCAGGGCTGGGCGGCCACCGAGGGAGAACTGGAGCTGGGCCTCAACGCGGTGGCCGCGCCGGTGTGCGCGCCGGACGGGCGGCTGGTCGCCGCGCTCAGCGTGTCCGCGCCGTCCTACCGGCTGCCCCGCGACCGGTTCGCCGACATCGCGGAGCGGCTGTGCGCCGTCGCCACGGAGACCGGCCGGCAGCTCGGCTGAGGCACCGGGGCGGCGCTCCGTGGCGCCGGTGTGAACACCGTGTCAGGACGCGCGCCGACACGCCGGTGCCCCTTGACGGGGTGCGGATCCGCTCCGGACCCTGTTGCGCATCCCGCCAGTAGTTGCGGATGCCGCAACGGACGAAGGGCGTGGCCATGGACATGGCTCCCCGCAGGACGTCGCCCCGCGTCGTGGTCATCGGCGCCGGAATCGTCGGGTGCTCGCTGGCCGACGAGCTCACCGCGCGCGGCTGGACCGACGTCACCGTGCTCGACCGGGGCCCGCTGTTCGCGGCCGGCGGGTCGAGCTCGCACGCCCCGGGTCTGGTCTTCCAGACCAACCCGTCGAAGACGCTCGCGGAGTTCGCGAGCTACACCGTCGGCAAGCTGGGCAACCTCGCGCTCGACGGCGAACCGGTCTTCCGGCCGGTCGGCGGCCTGGAGGTGGCGACGACGCCGGAGCGCTGGGCCGACCTGGCCCGCCGGCACGGCCTGGCCACCTCGTGGGGCATCGAGGCCCGGCTGGTCGACCCCGGCGAGTGCGCCCGGCTGCACCCGCTGCTCGACCCGGGCGCCGTGCTGGGTGGGCTGCACGTGCCGAGCGACGGGCTGGCGCACGCCGTGCCGGCCGGCGAGGCGCAGGCCCGGCGGGCGATCGAGCGGGGCGCCCGCTTCCTCGCCCGGCACCGCGTCACCGGCGTCTTCTCGGCCGCCGGGCGCGTCTCCGGCGTGGACACCGACCAGGGCTTCGTGCCGGCCGACGTCGTCGTCTGCGCCGCCGGCTTCTGGGGCCCGGACGTCGGCGCGCTGGCCGGGCTGACCGTCCCGCTGCAGCCGCTGGCGCACCAGTACGCCACCACGGCACCGGTGCCGGCGCTGGCCGGCGCGGTGCGGGAGATCAGCGCGCCGATCCTGCGGCACCAGGACGCCGACCTGTACTACCGCGAGCACGGCGACCGGATCGGCATCGGCTCCTACGGCCACCGGCCGATGCCGGTGACCGCGCAGGACGCCGAGGCGCACGCGAACAGCTGCCTGCCCTTCACCCCCGACGACTTCGCCGACGCCTGGAAGCAGAGCCTCGCGTTGCTGCCCGGTCTCGCCGGGACCGAGGTCGCGGCCGGCATCAACGGCGTCTTCTCCTTCACCCCCGACGGCATGCCGCTGCTCGGCGAGCACCGCGACCTGCCCGGCTTCTGGGTCGCCGAGGCGGTGTGGGTGACCCACTCGGCCGGGGTCGCCAAGGCGCTGGCCGAGTGGCTGGTCGAGGGGCAGCCGCGCACCGACGTGCACGAGTGCGACCTGCACCGGTTCACCGACGTCCAGCTCTCGCCGGAGTACGTGGCCGGGCGCGGGGCGCAGCAGTTCGTCGAGGTCTACGACATCGTCCACCCGCTGGACCCGCCCGCGGTGCTCCGCCCGCTGCGCACGAGCCCGTTCTGGGTCCGCCAGCAGGAGCTCGGCGCCGTCCTCACCGAGGTGGGCGGCTGGGAGCGGCCGCTGTGGTTCGAGTCGAACGCGCCGCTGGCCGAGGGGCTGGACCTGCCGCCCCGCGACGCGTGGGCCTCGCGGTGGTGGTCGCCGACCGTCGCCGCCGAGGCGCTGGCCACCCGGAGGCACGGCGCGATGTACGACATGACCCCGCTGACCCGGATCGAGGTGACCGGCCGCGGGGCGCCCGACTTCCTGCAGCGGCTGACCACGAACGACGTCGCCAAGCCCGTCGGCCGGGTCACCTACACCCTGCTGCTGGACGCCGCCGGCGGGATCCGCAGCGACCTGACCGTCGCCCGGCTGGGGGAGCACCGGTTCCAGGTGGGCGCCAACGGCCCGCTCGACCTCGACTGGTTCCGCCAGCACGCGCCGGACGACGGCTCGGTGCAGCTGCGCGACACCACCGCCGGCACCTGCGGCATCGGGCTGTGGGGCCCGCGGGCGCGCGACGTCCTGCAGCCGCTGACGAGCAGCGACGTCTCGCACGAGGCGTTCGGGTACTTCCGGGCGCGGGAGCTCTCCGTCGGCGGGGTGCCGGTGACCGCGCTGCGGGTCTCCTACGTCGGTGAGCTCGGGTGGGAGCTGTACACCGACGTGGCCACCGGGCTGCGGCTGTGGGACGTGCTGTGGGACGCCGGGCAGCGGCACGGGCTGGTCGCCGCCGGCCGCCGGGCCTTCGACAGCCTGCGGCTGGAGAAGGGCTACCGCGCCTGGGGGATCGACATGACGGCCGAGCACGACCCGGTCGAGGCGGGGCTGTCGTTCGCCGTCCGTCAGGGCAAGGACTTCGTCGGGCGGGCGGCGCTGGAGCACCGGCCGCACGACCGGCGGCTGGCCTGCCTCACCCTCGACGACCCGGCGACGACGGTGCTGGGCCGTGAGCCGGTGCGGATCGACGGGACGCCGGTCGGCCACGTCACGAGCGCGGGCTTCGGCTGCACGATCGGCCGGTCGATCGCCTACGCCTGGCTGCCGGCGTCGCACGCGGAACCCGGCACCGCGGTGACCATCGACTGGTTCGGGAACCCGGTCGCGGCGACCGTCGCCGCCGAGCCGCTGGTCGATCCCTCCGGCACGCGGATGCGGTGCTGACGATGGCCTACGACGTCGTCGTCCTGGGGCTGGGTGGCATGGGCAGCGCGGCGGCCGCGCACCTGGCCGCCCGCGGGCAGCGCGTGCTCGGGCTGGAGCGGTTCGGCCCGGCGCACGACCAGGGGTCCAGCCACGGCGGCTCGCGGATCACCCGGCAGGCCTACTTCGAGGACCCCGCCTACGTGCCGCTGCTGCTGCGCGCCTACGAGCTGTGGGACCAGCTGTGCGCCGATTCCGGCACCGACGTGCTGGTGCGCACCGGCGGGGTGTTCCTCGGCCGGCCCGACAGCCGCACGGTCGCCGGCAGTCTGCGGGCGGCCCGCGAGTGGGGGCTGGCCCACGAGCTGCTCGACGCGGCCGAGGTCCGCCGCCGGTTCCCGACGCTGACCCCGGCCGGCGACGAGGTGGGGCTGGTCGAGGCCGCGGCCGGGTTCGCCCGCCCGGAGGCGACCGTGGCCGCGCACCTCGACCTGGCCTTTGCGCGCGGGGCGGAGCTGCGCTTCCGCGAGCCGGCGCTCTCCTGGACGGCGACCCCGGGCGGCGGGGTGCGGGTGCGGACGGCCGCGGGGGAGTACGAGGCGGGTGCGCTGGTGGTGAGCCCCGGCTCGTGGGCGCCGGAGGTGCTGGCCGACCTCGGCGTCCCGCTGACCGTGGAGCGCCAGGTCATGTACTGGTTCCAGCCGACCGGCGGCACCGCTGCCTGGACGCCGGACCGGCACCCGATCTACATCCACGAGGCGGCCGACGGCACCCAGGTCTACGGCTTCCCGGCGATCGACGGACCGGACGGCGGGGCCAAGGTCGCGTTCTTCCGGCGGGGGATCCCGTGCACCCCGGACACGATCGACCGGGACGTGCACCCCGAGGAGGTCGCGGCGATGGCCGGGCACCTGGCCGGGGTGCTGCCGACCCTGCCGGGCGAGCTGCTGAAGGCCGCGACCTGCATGTACACGACGACGCCCGACGAGCACTTCATCATCGCCCCGCACCCCGAGCACCCGCAGGTGACCGTGGCCTGCGGCTTCTCCGGGCACGGCTTCAAGTTCGTGCCGGTGGTCGGCGAGATCCTCGCCGACCTCGCCACCACGGGAACGACCACGCACCCGATCGACCTGTTCGACCCCCGCCGGCCCGCGCTGGAGGCCACCTCATGACCGCGACCCTCCCCGCTCCCTCCTCAAGCCTGATGCCGACCCTGGCCGGGCGGTACTACACCGACCCGGCGCTGTTCACCCGCGAGCAGGAGCTGGTGTTCGAGGCGATGTGGTGCTGCGTCGCCCGCACCGACGAGGTCGCCGCCCCCGGCAGCTTCCGGCGGGTGCAGGTCGGCCGGGAGAGCGTGCTGGTGGTGCGCGGCCGGGACGGCGGCCTGCGGGCGTTCCTCAACGTGTGCCGGCACCGCGGCGCGCAGCTGTGCTCCGAGGAGTCGGGGCAGGTGACCCGGACGCTGCGCTGCCCGTACCACGCCTGGTCGTTCGGGCTGGACGGTGCGCTGGTCGCCGCACCCAACCTGGCGCGGATGCCCGACGTCGACCGGGTGGCCAACGGGCTGGTGCCGGTGCACCTGCGCGAGTGGCTGGGCTACGCGTGGGTGTGCCTGGCAGACGACCCGCCGTCGTTCGAGGACGACGTGGTCGGCGCGGTGACCGAGCGGCTCGGCGACCCGGCGGCGATCGAGGGGTACGACGTGGGGCGGCTGGCCCTGGGCCGGCGGATCCGCTACGACGTCGCGGCCAACTGGAAGCTCGTCGTCGAGAACTTCATGGAGTGCTACCACTGCGCGACGATCCACCCCGAGCTGACCGACGTCCTGCCGGAGTTCAGCCGCGGGCACGCCGCGCAGTCCTTCGTCGGGCACGGGGCGGAGTTCGCGGCTGGTGTCGACGGCTTCACCGTGGACGGGTCGGTCGGCTTCCCGGCGCTGCCGGGGATCGACCAGGACCGGGACCGGCGCTATTACGCGGCCACGATCAAGCCGGCGGTGTTCCTCAACCTGGTGCCCGACCACGTGATCCTGCTGCGGATGACCCCGCTGGCCGTCGACCGGACGGGAGTCGAGTGCGACTGGCTGTACGCCCCGGAGGTGGTCGCCGCGGGGCTGGACGTCTCCCGGTCGGTCGAGCTGTTCCACCGGGTCAACCAGCAGGACTTCGCCGCCTGCGAGCGCACCCAGCCCGGCATGAGCTCGCGGGCCTACGCGGCCGGCGGCGTGCTGGTGCCCGTCGAGCACCACCTCGCGCTGTTCCACGACTGGCTGCGGAGCCGGCTCGGGGAGGGGTGACGTCCGGTCGGGACCTGCTCAGGCCGGGACGGGCTCCGGCTGCGTCGCTGCCCGCTGCTGCGACACCGCGTACGCCGCCGCGGCGGCGACCACGAGCGCGGCGGCCAGCGCCGGGGCGGCGAGCGCGGTGCCCACGCCGAGCCGGTCGACGACGGCGCCGGTGACCGCGGCCGCCAGCGCCTGGCCGACGACGACCGCCGAGTTGAGCATCGTCATGGTGGTCGCCGAGCGGCCGGCGGGGCTGAGCAGCGCGCCGACGCTGTAGAGGGTGACCAGCGTCGGCCCGATGCCGCAGCCGAGGACGGCGAGGGCGACGACGAGCGCCGGCACCGAGCGCGCGGTCGCGTAGAGCAGCGCGGCGGCGAGGAGCACGGAACCGAACGTCGCCCAGCGCGCCCGCAGCGAGAAGCGCTGGGGGAGCGCCGCGGTGCCGAGCGCCAGCACCGCCGACCCGATGCCCATGACGCCGTAGAGCAGGCCGGCCCGGTCGCCGCTTCCGTCGTCCGCGGCGAGGAAACCGGTGAGCGAGGTGAGGGTGGCGCCGAAGAAGAGCCCGACGCCGAGGGTGCCGGCGACGACGGTGAGCAGCGGGAAGCGGGCCAGCTCGCGGGCGGGCGCCTGGGTGGTGCGGCTGTGCTGGGCGCCGGGCTGGAGCCGGCCGGTGGGGTGCAGGGCGAAGGCGGTGACGAAGACGAGGGTGAGCGCGGCGGCGCCGGCGATGGCGACCCACGGGGCGATCGCGACGGCGAGGAGGCCGACGAGGAACGGGCCGACGATGAAGACCATCTCGTCGGCGGCGGACTCGTAGGCCATCGTCCCGTTGAGCACCCGCTCGCGGCGGTCGCGCTGCACCGTGCGGCGGATGACGGCCATCAGCCGGGTGCGGGACATGGGCGCGATCTGCGGCGCGGACATGCCGATCAGCACCGAGAGCGCGAGGACGGCGGCGTCCGCGGCGGTGCTCGCGACGACGAGCGGGAAGGCGGCGAGCAGGGCGCCGTGGAGCAGGCCGACCGGGACCAGGACGCGGCGCTGGCCGAGGCGGTCGGCCGCCGCACCGAGGAGCGGGCCGGCGAACGCGGTGCCGATGCCGGCGACGGCGGAGTTGAGCCCGCCGAGGGTGACCGAGCCGCGCTCGGCGACGACCAGGGTGAGCACCCCGACGGTCATCATCGCGAAGGGGAGCCGCGCGACGAACGCGAGCGGGAAGTAGGAGAGACCGGCGGAGCGGATGACCGCGGAGGTGGTGGGGCGCGTGCGGAACATGACCTCTGCTGCTGCGGATCGGGCGTGCCGCCTTGATCCGCCGGTCGGGCCGGCAGCAGGTAGTTACACACGGACGTTCGGGACGTCCGCGAGCCTAGCGCGGCGACGCGTCGACGCCGCTACTTCCAGCGGTCGATGAACTCGACCGTGGCGGCGTTGACGACCTCGGGGTGGGTGGCGCTGAGGAAGTGCTGGCCGCCCTCGACGACGCGGAGCTCGGCCTTGGCGCTGCCGGTGAAGAGCCCGATCTCTTCCTCGGCGTTCGCCACCGAGTAGACGCGGTCTGCGGTGCCGTGCATCCACAGGACGGGGCACCGCACGGCGTCCAGCCGGCCGTGCAGGCCGTCCCGGTCACGGAGGTTGATGCTGCTGATCCGCAGCCGCTCGCGCCCGGCGTCGCCGGCGTAGTTCTGCTGGTGCGTCCGGTGCCAGAAGGCGCGCTCGTCGTCCGGGACGTCGTCGCCCATGCCCTCGGCGAGAGTGGCGTCGACGAGTTCGGTCGGGATGACCCAGTCGTCGCCGACGGGCTGGGCGAGGGCGTCGATGGCGGGGGTGCAGAACTCGACGCCGTTCCAGCAGCCCAGCTCGCGGCTGCGCTGGCTCTCGAAGTCCATGGAGGTGCCGAGCGGGATGATGCCCTTGACGGTGCCGGGGGCGAGCATCGCCATGCGGGCGGCGATCCAGCCGCCCTGCGAGGTGCCGAGGACGAAGGCATCGGGGATGCCGAGCGCATCGAGGACCTGCAGCGCGGCGACGGCCGTGTCCCAGTAGGTGAACTGCGCGTACGCGGCGCGGGTCTGCCCGTGCCCGTAGGGCTCGATGGCGAGCAGGTTGGCGGTGGTGGAGAGCTGCTCGTCGGCGAACTGCGGCCGGTACAGCTCGACGGAGGTGGTGAAGGAGTTGACCATCACCAGGGTCGGGAGCGACGGGTCGTAGGGCCGGCCGAACCGGTAGCCGATGTTCGAGCCACCGAGGTGGGGGATCTGGATGGCCTCCGTGGCGCTCATGGTGTCCCTCACGGTTCTCGGTCGGCGGTCGGGTCATCGTGTCGTCCGCCCCACCGGGGGTCAATCGGCGTCGGGCGGCGCGACGGAGGCGAGCTCGGCGATCGGGGCGGACCAGGCGTCGGGCGACGTCCAGACGAAGCTGTGCGCGCCGGGGACGCTGCGGAACCGGCCGTCCTGCGCGCGCTCGCTGAGCTCGCGCGCCCAGGCCTCGGTGCAGAGGCGGTCGCGGTCGCCGTGCAGGACGAGCACCGGCTGGGGAACCCGCTCGAGGGTGTCCTCGAGCCGGTCTCTCAGGTGGACGGCCAGCGCGTGGCGGACCCGGCGCAGGCCGGCGCGGCGCCGGTCGGGGATGTGCGCGACGTCGAGCTCCGGGGGCTCCAGCTCGTGGTTGCGACGCCAGGCGAGCAGGACGCGGCGCATGCTGCGGTAGGCGGGGTCGATGGTCGGGCTGGCGAGCACCAGCGCCCGCACGCGGTCGGGTTCCCGGACGGCGACGTGCGCGGCGACTTGGGTGCCGCTGGAGTGCCCGACGAGCACGACGTCGTCCAGCTCGGCGGCGGCCAGCCACTCGAGGGCGGCGTCGGCGTGGTCGGCGACGTCCATGGGGCGCGGCGGGTCGGCACTACCGGAGAAGCCGGGCAGCTCGACGAGGTGCGCCCGGGTCCAGGTGCCGAGCTGGCGGACGGCGGGCTCCAGGTAGTCGGCGACCGCCAGCCCGTGGACGACGACGATCTCGGGGACTCCGGGCCGTCGCTCGCCGGCCACCCGGCTGCGCATCGCGCCCCAGGAGGTGGCGCGGTGTTGCAGATCGAGGGCCGAGGGCACGGTCTACCGGGCGTCGACCGGCCGGGGGTGCGACCCGGGGTTGCGGTGGCCGGCGGTCATGGTCGGGACGGTAGCGGCCGGTGGGGACGTTCGCGCTGCAGGCGGGCGGCGCCGCTGGTTGAGTGGCCGGTGCGGTGAGATGACGCCGTCCTTGTCCAGTTCCGGGAGTTGACGATGGCCAAGAAGAAGACCGCTGCCGAGACGTCGAAGAAGTCGATGGCGCAGGCGCTGGGCGCCGTGGGTGTGGCGTTCGGGGCGATCAGCGTCCTGGCGCCGCGGTCGGTGGCGAGCGGCTACGGCGTCCCGGTGACGCCCGCCGGGCTCCAGCTGCAGCGGCTGTTCGGCAGCCGGGCGCTGGTGGTCTCTGCGCTGGCGCTCACCGCGAAGACCGACGAGGAGGTCGACCGCGGCCTGGCCGCGGTGGCGGCGATGAACGCGCTCGACACGCTGACCGCGCTGGCTGGCGCGGGCAAGGCCGGCGGGCGGACCACCACGCGCGCCGTCGTCAGCTCGCTCGCCTACGGCGCGGCGGCGCTGTGGATCCGGTCGCTGGACGAATGAAGCACTCCGGCGTCCCGCGCCTCAGGTTTGGTCGGCCTTCGCGCGGCGGTCCGCGTGCGTCTCGCCGGCGACCGCGATGTCGGTCGGCGGCACCTCGACGATCCAGGCCCGCACCGTCTCCGGCGGAGCGCCGATGCTATCGGTCGTGGCCTGGCTGACCGCGGCGAGCAGGTCGCGCTTCTGCTCCTCGGTGCGGCCGGCGATCATGGTGATCTGGATGAAGGGCATGAGGCATCCCTAACCCAGCCGGCCGCGGACGACCATTCGGCAGGGGTCAGGCCGCAGCGGCCACCGGCGAGATCAGCCGGCGGGGGAGCTCGAGGGTCGGGTGGCCCCCATCCGTGTGGGGCTCGTGCGGCTGGCCGGCCTCCTCCGCCGCAGGGGCGGCCGCCCCCAGGGAACGGGCGACGACGTCGAGGTGACGGAGCGCCTCTTCGTAGAGCTCCTGGATGGCGCTGGCCGCCGCCGCGTGCGCCGCTTCCGCAGGACCGACGTGTCGACTGGTCATGGCTGCCTCATCGGCGGGCGGCTGAGGCGCCGTGACCGGTCACCCGGTGCCCTACGGGCAGGCGGCGTCCTGCTCCGGGTAGACGATCTGCTCCGGGAAGGCTCGCGGCCCCGACGTCGCCACTGTGGATGCGTTCTCCCCGAACTGGCCCTTCGGGAACACCGTGTTGGCCAGGGTGCTGACGCCCTGGCCGAAGGCCTGGCACCCGCCGGACCCGGGTTCCGCCCACGCGGCTGTCGCCGGGGCGATCAGCAGCACGCTGGCCGCTGCTGTGCTGATCAGTGCGCGTCGGGCGCTCATGAGGGCTTCCCGGGTCATCGCCGTGGCGGGCGGACGGACCACGATGCTGGGCCTGCGGCCGGCCCGTCGCCCAGGGGTGCGGGCGTGGTGAGCAGCGCGACGGGCGAGGCGACACGGTCCGTCGCCCTCGGACGGTGGACGGTCACCGTCGGGTGCAGCCGCCCCTCGCCCGGCCGGTCGGGGTCGGGTGCGGTTCCGTGCCGGTCAGACCAGTTCGGGGACGCGCAGGTGGTGCAGGACGACGTCGAACTCGGCCACGTCGGTGGCTGACATGTGCAGCGCCCGGCGGAACTCGTCGCGGATGTACATGGCCCGTTGGCGGGAGGCCTCCATGGCCCGGCGGTCGGCGTAGACGGCGGTGAGGGAGTTGTCGCCGGTCTGCCGGTCGAGCATCAGGCTGAGGCTGCAGAAGCCGGGCATCTCGTCCATCCGCGGGATGAGGTCGGTGCGGAAGACGTCGAGGACCTTGTCGATGCTGGCCGGGTCGACGCGGGACCAGGTGACCCGGGCGCAGGAGTCGTCCCCTGCGGGGTGCAGCCGGTGCATCGCCGCGATCTCCCACTCGCGCACCTCCGGCTTCTCCGCGCCGAACTGCTTCGTCGCCTGCTCGCGCATCCGGAGGACCGCCTCGCGGGTCGCGGCCATCGCCGCCTCGTTCTCCCAGGCGGTGGTGACGATGGAGCGGCCGGAGTCGGGGTCGCAGAGCATCGAGAGCCCGACGTAGCCGTCCATGCCGCTCACGGCGGACATGACGTTGTCGCGGACGTCGGCGATGCCGGCGTCGATGCGGTTCGGGTCGGCGGAGATCGTGGTGGTGCGGGCGTGCATGACGCCCTCCCTTCCGGGGACAGGCGCGCGGCGCCCCGGCGGCGTCCGCCCAGGTCATCGTGCTCACGAACCGACCGCTGTCAACCGGAGCGCGCGCGGGCAATGTCCGTGCCGATGCCGCACCTGCACCGTCGGCCCCGAGGGAACGGGGGAGTTGCCTGGTGGCGTTCTGCGCACCGGAGCTCGACCAGGCCTTGGACTGGTGCACCTCGGTGAGTTCGTGGGGCTGGTGCAGTCAGGCGCGCGGCTCGGGCGGGGGAGCGCAGGCTCCGTCGTCGGCTTCGGCTCCGGCTCTACCCGCGTGGACGTCGCCGGTGCGGTTGCCGCGGTCGCGTCGTCGTTCGCCGGATCAGCGGAGCAGCCCATCGCCGACGGCGAGGAGGATGACGGCGATGATTCGGGAGGCGTTCATGTCGTCAGGTTCACCTCGACGCCTGCGGCGGCCTGCCGACCTGACTTGGCTCACTGCAGCGTGATCGTTCCGACTGCTCGGCGCTGACCTGCGACTACGCGTCGTCTTGGTGCGTGGTTCACGCACTAACGGGGTCGGCCTAGGGTCGTGGTGTGGCGTTCATCCGGCGGGTTCGGACCGCGTCGGGGGCCACCGCCGTGCAGGTCGCGGAGTACTTCGCAGGTCGGCAGCGGATCGTCGCCCACGTCGGGTCGGCGCACACCGACGCCGAGCTCGGAGTGCTGATGGAGCGGGCGCGGGAGTTGCTGGCCGACCCGGCGCAGGGGATGTTGGACCTCGGCGTGGAGCCCACACCGCCGGTGGTCGGACTGGTGGGCACCCCCTCCGGACAGGGCGTCCTCCCCGGATCGCAGACTCCGGCGGTGGCAGTCGGGCGTGATGCCGCCGGCCGGGTCGTGGGCACCGGTTCACGTCTGCTGTTCGACGCCCTGGCCTCAGTGTTCACCGCGCTCGGGTTCGACGCGGTCGACGACGAGGTGTTCACCGATCTGGTCATCGCCCGAGTCGTCGAGCCAACCTCGCTGCTCGACACCGGCCGGGTGTTGCGCGATCTGGACCGGGCCCCAGCCAGCTACGCCACGATGAAGCGAACCCTGACGCGGGCCACGACCGGCAAGTACCGCGACCGGATCGCCGCCGCCTGTTTCACCCACGCCGCCGCCAGCGGGGACCTGTCGTTGTGCCTGTACGACGTGACCACCCTGTACTTCGAGGCCGAGAAGGAAGACGACCTGCGCAAGGTCGGCTACTCCAAGGAGCGCCGAGTCGACCCGCAGGTCGTGGTCGGTCTGCTGGTCGACCGGCACGGTTTCCCGCTGGAGATCGGCTGCTTCGAAGGCAACAAGGCCGAGACCACGACCCTGGTCCCGATCATCGAGCGGTTCCAGGAACGGCACGGGATCGCCGACATGGTCGTGGTCGCCGACGCCGGAATGCTCTCCGCGGCCAACCTGCGCGCACTGGATGACGCGCAGTTGCGGTTCATCGTCGGCTCCCGGGTGACCAAGGCCCCGGTCGATCTGGAGTCCCACTTCCACTGGCACGGGGATGCGTTCACCGACGGGCAGGTCATCGACACCCTCACCCCCAAGACCAGCCGAGGCAGCAAGAGCGCCGGCGGGGGCAGCGAGAACGACGTCAAGCGCAAGGCCGAACCAGTGTGGGACCCCGCAGCCCACCCCCGCTCGTGGCGGGCGGTGTGGGCCTACTCGGCCAAGCGAGCCGCGCGGGACCGCAAGACCCTCGCTCTGCAGGAGACCCGGGCCCGGGAGGTCATCGCCGGCGAGCGGGCTGCCCGCACCCCGCGATTCGTCAAAACCGCCAACGGCACACGCACGCTGGACGAGACCTCACTGGCGCGCGCCCAGTCGCTGGTCGGCTTGAAGGGCTACGTCACCAACATCGGCGCCCAGCTGATGCCCGCCAGCGAGGTCATCGCCAGCTACCACGACCTGTGGCGGGTCGAGCAGTCCTTCCGGATGTCGAAAACCGATCTGCGGGCCCGGCCGATGTTCCACCACACCCGCGACGCGATCGAGGCTCACCTGACCGTCGTCTTCGCAGCCCTCGCCGTTGCCCGAGAGGCCCAGAACCGCACCGGGTTGGCGATCGGCAACCTGATCCGACAGCTCCGGCCGCTGCGCTCGGCGACGATCGCGATCAACGGCACCACCCAGACCTTCGCCCCCGCTGTCCCCGCACCCCAGCAAGCGATCCTCGACGCACTCCAAGGCCGGGAAGGTCACGCACTAAGCAAGTGAGCCAACTCGGG
>NZ_JASNFN010000038.1:0-51084 GCF_030731085.1 Blastococcus carthaginiensis
AGCGATCCTCGACGCACTCCAAGGCCGGGAAGGTCACGCACTAAGCAAGTGAGCCAACTCGGGCCGACGGTGGTGCGTCGGCGGAGTGGAGGCCGCGATCGGGCAGCCCGACGGGTCGGCGTCACGCGGTCGCGCATGGAGACCGCGGGGCGCGGCACGGCCCCTGAGCGGGCCTGGGCGACGCGGGGAGTGCTGCACCATCTCCCGGGGGCCCGGCACCGCCCGCACGGCGGCAGGAGGAACCACGAGGCGCAGCGGCCGACCTGGGGCAGGGGGAGCGACAGGGCCCAGCGGCCGGCCCGGGGACCGGAGGGCCGGGACAGCGGCCGGCGGCCGGCCCGGAGACGCCACGAGGGGCGCCGGACTCGCGTCCGACGCCCCTCGTGAGCAGTCCCGTCCCGTGCGGGACGGGGGTGGATCAGCCTGCGACGACCTCGATGGTCAGCTGGGCGGTGACCTCCGGGTGCACCCGCACGGTGACGGTGTGCTGGCCCGTGGTCTTGATGCTGCTGGGCAGCTCGATCCGGCGACGGTCGAGCTCCGGGCCGCCGGCAGCCGTGACGGCCGCGGCGACGTCGGCGGTGGTGACCCGGCCGAACAGACGACCGCCGTCGCCGGCGCGGGCCGGCACCTGGACGGTCAGCCCGGACACGCGGCCGGCGAGGGTCTGCGCCTCCTCGTGCGTGGCCACCTCGCGGGCGGCACGCGCCCGGCGCAGCGACTCGACCTGCTTCTGCGCGCCCCGGGTGGCGACGATCGCCAGCCCGCGCGGCAGGAGGTAGTTGCGGCCGTAGCCGCCCTTGACCTCCACGGTGTCGCCGGAGGTCCCGAGACCGGTGACCTCCTGCGTCAGGATCAGCTTCATCGTGCTCATGATCAGCGCGCCGTCGAGGTGTAGGGCAGCAGGGCCATCTCACGGCTGTTCTTCACGGCCGTGGCGACGTCCCGCTGGTGCTGGCTGCAGTTGCCGCTGACGCGGCGGGCACGGATCTTGCCGCGATCGGAGATGAACTTCCGCAGCAGGGTCGTGTCCTTGTAGTCGACGTAGGTCGCCTTGTCCTTGCAGAACTGGCAGACCTTCTTCTTGGGCTTGCGAACAGGGGGCTTGGGCACCGGAGTTCTCCAGTAGTCGCGAGAGGTTCAGGAATCGGAAGGCCCCGTCCGGAGGCTCGTCCCGAGCTTGCGAGGGATGAGAGGGACGGGGTCCTTTCTCAGAAGGGCGGCTCGTCCGACGGGCCGGCGGGAGTCGACCACGGGTCGCTCGCGCCACCGCCACCGCCGCCGCCGAAACCGCCGCCACCGCCGCCACCACCGAAGCCGCCGCCACCCTCACCGCGCGAGGCGCGGGTGACCTTGGCCGTGGCGTAGCGCAGCGAGGGGCCGATCTCGTCGACCTCGAGCTCGACGACGGTGCGCTTCTCGCCCTCCTTCGTCTCGAAGGAGCGCTGCTTCAGGCGACCGCTGACGATCACCCGCGAGCCACGCGTCAGCGACTCGGCCACGTTCTCCGCGGCCTGCCGCCAGACGTTGCAGCGGAGGAACAGCGCCTCGCCGTCCTTCCACTCCTGCGACTGGCGGTCGAAGGTCCGCGGCGTGGAGGCCACGGTGAAGTTCGCGACGGCAGCGCCCGACGGCGTGAAGCGCAGCTCCGGATCGGCGGTCAGGTTGCCGATGACGGTGATGACGGTCTCGCCGGCCATGGTCAGTGGACCTCGGGCCGCATGAGCTTCGTGCGCAGCACCGACTCGTTGAGGTTCAGCTGCCGGTCGAGCTCGGCCACCGCGGCGGGCTCGGCCTGGATGTCGACGACGGCGTAGATGCCCTCGACGTGCTTCTTGATCTCGTAGGCCATGCGGCGACGGCCCCAGATCTCGGTCTTGACGGTGCCACCGGAGTTGGTGACGACGGTCAGGAACCGCTCGAGCGAGGGCGCGATCGTGCGCTCCTCCAGGTCGGGGTCGAGAATGACCATCAGTTCGTAGTGACGCACGGAGAACCCCACCTCCTCTGGTCTTCGCGGCTGCAGGGAATCTGCAGCAGGAGGGTCGTACACGCGTCGCGCGCCCCGGCAGGAGCCGGAACGCGCGGGTCCAGGCTACCAGCGGCCGGGACCGGCGGGCCAGGCGCTGCCCGGACGAGGGAAGGACCCACCCTCCGCAGGCCCGGGACGGGACCCTGGGCCGGGGCCGCGCTCAGCGGGACCCGCGGGCCGCCTGCGCGGTGCGGACCAGGGCTGCGGTGACCGCGGCCAGCGCGACGACGGCGGCCAGCGCCGCGACGGGCAGGGTGACCGGCCGCGCCCCGGTGGCGGAGACGACCTGGCCGGCGTCCTCCCCGCCCGGAGCCGGCGTGCTCAGGCCGGCGAGCTGGCCGAACTCGGGGACGGCGGCGCCGTCGTAGGTCCCCGTCACGCCACCCGAGCCGCCGCCGTCGGCACTGCTGCCCGTCAGGCCGGGGAGCACGAAGCGGGACGGGTCGAACGCCGCCGCCGCGGCCCGCGCCCCGGGGAGGAGCTGCGCGGCCCCACCGGACCCGGTCTCGTAGGTGTACTGGTCACCCGGCACGTCCTGCGGCGCCGGGCCGGCGTCCGTGGCCGGGGGCTGCGCGGTCGTCGGCGGCTGCGGGGCCTCCGGCGCCGGTGCGGGCGGCGGGGTGGCCGAGGGCGGGGCGGCCGGCAGCGTCACCGGTGGCAGCTGGGGCAGGTTGACCCCGGGCACGCTCGGCAGCGGCAGGAGCGTGTTCACCACGAGGGGCTGCGGCCGGGGGAGGGGTGGCAGGAGCGCGGTGGTGGCGTCGATCAGCGGCTGGGTGAGCGCCGCACCGGACGTCATCGAATAGGTGAAGGTCAGCCAGCAGCCGGTGACGCAGCTGCGGTCGAACCGCTCGGTGACGCTCGCGCCGGGGGCCAGCTTCCGCTGCCCCGACGGGACGGTGAGGGTGACCTCGGTGCTGGCCGTGACGCTGACCAGCGAGGGCAGCAGCCCGCCACCCCCGACCTGGAGCGTCCTGTCCTGGAGCTCGTTGACGAAGGTGACCGCGCCGCCCTCGTCGATCGACACGACCAGCTGGGTGAGGTCGCGGATCGGCACGGTCGCCGTCGGGGCGGCGCTCGCGGCAGGGGTCGCCGTCACCGACGCCGCGGTGATGCCGAGCCAGCCCAGGAGGGCGACGGCGACGCCCCGGCGGGCCGAGCGTCGGATGCGACCCGTTGCCATGTTCTGCTACCTCCACGTCGACGTCACAGCTGTACCGGCGAGTAACCCCCGTCACAGCCTCAACGATGATGTGACCTCGGCGATACGGGCACACCTGGAAATCGTCGACGAACCGGAGATCAGCATGGGCAGTCACCCGATCGGCGTACACGTGGGTGCCGGCCTCACCGACGACGGCGAGCTCGACCGCGGCGGCCCGCTGGCCCGGGCGGCCGAGGTGGACGCCGACGCCGTGCAGGTCTTCCTCGCCGACCCCCAGGGCTGGAAGGCCCCCCGACCCCGGCCCGACGCCGCGGAGCTGCGCGGCTCCGACGTCGCCGTCTACGTCCACGCCCCTTACGTCCTGAACGTGGCGACGACGAACAACCGCATCCGCATCCCCAGCCGCAAGCTGCTGGGCGCGCACGCCGGGGCCGCGGCGGACGTGGGGGCCCGGGGCCTGGTGGTGCACGGCGGGCACGTCCTGGCCGGCGACGACCCGGCGGTCGGCGTGGACAACTGGCGCAAGACCTTCGCCCGCCAGGCCGAGCGGGGCGGCTTCCCCGTGCCCGTCCTCGTCGAGAACACGGCGGGCGGCGGCAACGCGATGGCCCGCGACCTCGACGCGCTCGGCCGGCTGTGGGACGCGATCGGCGAGTTCGGCGCCGGCTTCGTGCTGGACACCTGCCACGGCTGGGCCGCCGGCTGGGACCTGGGCACCGTCGTCGACGCCGTCCGGGCCATCACCGGCCGGATCGACCTGGTGCACCTCAACAACAGCCGCGACCCCGCGGGCTCGGGGCGCGACCGGCACGCACCCCTGGCCGGTGGCGAGATGCCCGCCGAGCTGCTGGTGGAGGTGGCGCGGGCCGCCGGCTGCCCCGTCGTCCTGGAGACGCCGGGAGACGCCGCGAGCCACGCGGCGGAGATCGCGCTGCTACGCGACGCGATCGGCTGACCGGCGGAGCGCCCACCGGTCGGGGGCGTGCTCCAGGGGCCCGCCGGCCGGGTCGTCCACGCCCCGCCAGCTGGTGCGCACCACGTCGCGGTCGGGGTCCAGCACGTCCCGCACCACCAGGGCCATCAGGACGAGGACAGCGGCGTCGCGGAGCGTCACGGCCAAGAAGAACCACTCGACGTCGACGCCGCGGTTCTCGGTGCCCAGGTACCAGAGCAGGCGGGGCACCCACAGCAGCGCCTCGGTGGCCTGCCAGGCCAGCAACGAGCGCCACCGCGGCCGGGCGAGCACCGCCAGCGGGAGCAGCCACAGCGAGTACTGCGGGCTCCACACCTTGTTGGTGAGCAGGAAGACGGCGACCAGCAGGAAGGCGACCTGGGCGAGGCGCGGCCGCACGGGTGCGGCCAGCGTCAGCCAGGCCACCGCGGCGAGCCCCGTCAGCAGCACGACGGCGACGGCGGCGTTGAGCACCGTGGGCGTCTGCCCCTCGGCCAGCGGCCCGTCCAGCCACCCGTTCCCGGCCACGTGCTGCGCGAGGTTCCAGAGCGAGTCGGGGTCGGCCGGCCGCGTGCTGTTGAGCGTGAAGAAGCGGGACCAGTTCTCCGGCGCCAGCACCGCGACGGGCACGTCGACCGCGGCCCAGGCGAGCGCCGCCGCCGCCGCGGTCCGGGCCCAGAGGCGGAGCCGCCCGGCCCGCAGGCACAGCAGCAGGAGCGCGGCGAGCAGGAACGCCGGGTAGAGCTTGGCGGCGACGCCGAGACCCAGCAGCACGCCCGCGAGCACCGGGCGGTGGCGCGCCCACGCCCACATGCCCAGGGTGGCCAGGGCGACGGCGAGGAGGTCCCAGTTCGTGAAGGCGTGCACCACCAGCAGCGGGGACAGCCCGATCATCGCCGCGTCCCAGGGGCGGCGTCCGGCCAGGGCCAGGATGGCCCGGACCACGAGCAGCACGCAGACCGTCAGCAGCAGGCAGGTCACCACGTAGTAGCTGAGCACCGGGGCGACCTCGGGGAGCAGGCCCGAGGCCGTCGCCACCCGGTCGTAGCCGGCGGAGACCGTGGCGGCCAGGGCCATGAAGGCCCCGGTGAGCACCGGGTACTCGACGGCGGAGTCCAGGTAGGGGAGGGCGCCGTCGTCCAGGCCGTGCAGGCCGAACAGCGGCACCGTATCCGAGTAGCAGAAGTGCGTGTACTGGACGAAACCCGCCCAGTCGCCGTCGGCGCACGGCGCCTGCTTCACCCACGCCACCGCCAGCGCCAGCGTGGCGAAGAGCAGGCACACCCGCAGCGGCGTCCAGAACAGGGCGCGGCCGGTGACGGCGAAGCGGCCCCACGGTCCGCCGACGGCCTCGCTGGCCTGGCGGACCACCGGATCGGTCCAGGAGGGCACCACGCGGTCCGGGGCGGACGGCGGCTGCGTTCCACGTGGAACGCGCACGGGCCCGTCCGCGGTGGCGGACGGGCCCGTGGGCGAGCTGCTCATGCGAGCAGTGTGCGGGACGTGTCAGTCGAGCGGTGGCGGGACGACGGGGCCGGGCGTGCCCGGCTCCGTGTCTGGCTGCGGCTCGGTGCGGTCGTCGATGCCGTTGTTGTTCTCGTCCGGGAACGGCGGCCGCTGGGTGCGGTCGTCGATGCCGTCGTTGTTCTCGTCCGGGAACGGCGGCCGCTGGGTGCGGTCGTCGATGCCGTCGTTGTTCTCGTCCGGGAACTGCGGCTCGGTGCGGTCGTCCACGCCGTTGCCGTTCCGGTCCGGGAAGCTCGGCCGGGACGGACTCGGGGGCGACGACGGCGCGGCCGGGGTCTCCACCGGCGGGGGTGCCTCCGTCGTCGGCGCGGGCACGCCCTCACCGGTGTCGCCCTTGATGAGCGCCTTGTCGGGCAGGTCCTCCTCCGGGGTGCCGGCGAGCACCGTGTCCATGAAGCGCTGCCAGATGGCACCGGGCAGCCCCGAGCCGTAGATGATCCGCCCGCGGGAGTCGACGATCGGGTCGCTGGGGGAGTCGTTGCCGATCCACACGGCGGTGGCGATGGAGGGCGTGTACCCGACCATCCACGCGTCGGAGTTGTTCTCGCCCTGCCCCTGGGTGCCGGTCTTGCTCGCGACCTCGCGGCCGCCGTCGAGCGCCCGGCGGGAGTAGGAGGCGACGTCCTTGAGCGCGACGGTGACGTCGTTGACGACGTCGGCGGGGAGGACCTGCTCACCCCCTGCGGCGGCGGTCTGGTCCACCAGCACCGCGCCCTCGCCGTCGGTCACCTTCCCGATGAAGTGGGCGTCGCGGAAGACCCCGCCGGCGGCGAGCGTGGCGAAGCCCTGCGCCTGGTCGAACGGGCGCAGCTCGTACTCGCCGATGCCGATCGACGAGCCGGTGAGGCCGTCGGAGTTGGCCAGCACCGTCTTCCCCGCGAAGAAGTCGCTGCCGCCCCACGTGTCCGGCAGGCCCGTGGCCGCGAGGATCGTGTCGCGCACGTTCTCGGGGCCGACCTCGTAGGCCAGGCCGTAGAACGTGGTGTTGAGCGAGCGCGTGATGGCCTCGGTCAGCGTGCAGGCCGGGCAGCTCGCGCCCCCGGAGTTGGTCACCGGCAGGCCGGGCCGGTCGGGGAACTCCTGATCGTCGCTGCCGTCGCGGCGGGCCTGGATGCCGATGCCCTGCTCCAGGGCCGTGGCCAGGACGTAGGGCTTGACCGACGACCCGGGCTGGCGCTTGGCCTGCGCGTAGTCGGTGCCGACCCCGTTCTCGCCGCCGTAGTAGGCGACGACCCCGCCGGTGCGCGGGTCGACGGCGACCAGGGCCTCCCGCAGCTCCTGCGGCTCGGGCGGTGCCGTGACCTCCTGGACGGCGGCGACGGCGGCGTCCTGCGCCGGCTTGCTGATGGTGGTCGTGACCTGCAGGCCACCGGCGTTGATCTGCTGCTCGTCGTACCGGTACCGCTCCTGCAGCTCCTGGCTGACCTGCCGGACGATGTGGCCCTCGGGGCCCTGGGGCATGCCGAGCGTGGAGTCGGTCTTGGGCAGCACCGGCGGGTACGCCGAGGCGGCCCGCTCCTCCGTCGTCAGCCAGCCCTCCTCGACCATCGCGTCGAGCACCAGGCCCCAGCGGTCCTGCGCGCCCTCGGGGTTGGTCTCCGGGTCGTAGTTGGAGGGGCTCCGGATGAGGACGGCGAGGACGGCGGCCTGCTGCGCGGTGAGCTCCGCGGCCGGGATGCCGAAGTAGGTGTTCGCCGCGGCCTCGATGCCGTAGGCACCGCGGCCGTAGTAGATGGTGTTCAGGTAGTTCTCGAGGATCTGCTCCTTCGAGAAGTTGTTGTCCAGCTTGATCGCCAGGAACAGCTCCTGGAACTTGCGGCTGAACGTCTGGTCGTGCGTCAGGAAGGCGTTCTTCACGTACTGCTGCGTGATGGTCGAGCCACCCTGCGTGGAACCACCGGTGAGGTTGTTCCACGCAGCGCGCACGATGCCGGTGAAGGAGATGCCCGGGTCGGAGTAGAAACTGCGGTTCTCCGCGGCGAGCACGGCCCGCTGCGCCGGCTCGCTGATCTCCGCCAGCGGCACGTTGGTGCGGTTCTCGTCACCGAGCCGCGCCATCTCCGTCACGCCGTCGGAGTAGTAGATGACCGTGGTCTGCTTGGTCGAGACCGAGTCCGGGCTCGGCACCTCGGTGCTGGCGTAGACGACGCCGACGAAGACGCACATCAGCGCGAGCAGCCCGCCCATGATCGCGGCGGTGATCTTCAGCCGCCGTGCGCGGCGCTGCTTCCCGCTGCGCCCGGTCTTGCCCTTCGCGGATGCCGGTCGGCCCGACGGGCGGCCGGAGCCGCCGCGGGAGGCCGTGGTCCCGCCGCGCGAGGCCGTGGTGCCGCCGCGGGCGGGCGGCCGCGCGCCGCCCGACGGGCGCCCGCCCGACGGCGGACGCCCGGTGCCGCCTCCGCCACCGGTGCTGCGGGTACGGGCGGCCGGCGGGCGGCGCACCGAGCCGGCACGCGGAGCGACGGGCGAGGTCTCGTCGTGGCTGGGCACGAGCACACCCCTTCCTGGACTGTCATGGTCGACGCCGGGCACCTGCCCGGACGCAGCGGTTCGTCTTCAGCTGTGGCAGCGGAGAGGGCCCGCTCCGTCGCGGGCCCGGTGGCACGGTGGGGGCCGGTGACCGGCCGGTCCGTCACCGCTCGGGAGCGGCCCGGTGCCGGCTGCGGCGGGGCTTGCGCCCCGGCTCGGGCTCGGCACCGAGGACGTACGAGCAGTCCAGGTGGTTCCAGCCGCAGCCGCGGCACACCTCGACCCGGTACACCGAGAACTCGTCCTGGGCGGCGTCCATGCGGGCGAGCTCGGCCTCGGTCTTGGCCTGGCCGGCCACCGGCCCGAGGTGCTCGCCGTACACGTAGTTCACCAGGGTGAGGTGCTCACGTCGGCAGACCGGGCAGGCGGCGTCGGTCGGCTCTCCGTGGTACTTCGCCGCCCGCGAGAGGTACGGGCTGGCGTCGCACACCTCGAACAACCCGGTGCGGCCCGCATGTACTCCCGCGAGGACGGCTCGCCGCTGCAGCGAGTAGTCCACGACGGAACGACGTCCGGGCACGGCGGCCAATGTACGCACCAGGCCCTGGTCCGTGGGGTGACCGAGCACGGTACCCGCCCCGGGAGACCCACCCGCCCCACGCCTCCGGGTGGAGCCTGCAGAACGGTCGATGTATCGTGCCGATACATCGACTGCAGGTGCGACCGAGGAGGGCGACGTGCTCGAGTTCGCCATCCTCGGCCTGCTGCACCAGGCGCCGATGCACGGGTACGAGCTGCGCAAGCAGCTCGCCGCGGTGCTCGGCGGGCTGCGCAGCATCTCCTACGGATCGCTGTACCCCGCGCTGCGGCGGATGCAGGCGGCCGGGTTCATCTCCACCGATGAGCCCGCACCGCGTGCCCTGCTGCCGGCCGATGCACCGCCGCTGACCGGCCGGCGCGGGAAGGTGGTCTACACGATCACCGCGGAGGGCAAGGAGCGCTTCCACGAGCTGGTCAGCCAGACCGGCCCGGAGGCCTACGACGACGGCGGGCTCTTCGGGGTCCGCCTGGCCTTCTTCCGGCACACGGCGCGCGATGTGCGGCTGCGGATCCTCGAGGGTCGCCGGCGCACCGTGGAACGGCAGCGCGAAGGGTTGCGGTCCTCACTGGCGCGGACCCGCGAACGGCTCGATCGCTACACGCTCGAACTGCAGCGTCACGGCCTGGAGTCGGTGGACCGGGAGGTCCGCTGGCTCTCCGAGCTCATCGACAGCGAACGGGCGGAGTCCGGCGACCGGCCGGCACCCCGCGCGGGCGAGGACGACGGGCCGGCCGCCGCGCGGCACGTACCGACCTAGCAACGGTACGCACCACCAGCACCGATCGGCGGGGCAGCCCGCCCGAGACAGCAACGGACCACCACCGGTCCGGGCCCAGCGGACCACCACGGTCCAGGAGTAAGGAGAGTCATGGGGTCAGTCAAGGTCGCCATCGTCGGCGTCGGTAACTGCGCCGCGTCGCTCGTGCAGGGCGTGCACTACTACCGCGACGCCGACGAGACCACGTCCGTCCCGGGCCTGATGCACGTCCGCTTCGGCGAGTACCACGTGTCCGACATCGAGTTCGTCGCCGCGTTCGACGTGGACGCCAAGAAGGTCGGCCGCGACCTCTCCGAGGCCATCGTCGCCAGCGAGAACAACACGATCTCCATCTGCGACGTCCCGCCGCTGGGCGTGACCGTGCAGCGCGGGACCACCCTCGACGGCCTGGGCAAGTACTACCGCGAGATGGTCGAGGAGTCCGATGAGCAGCCGGTCGACGTCGTCGCCGCTCTGCGCCAGTCGGGTGCCGACGTCCTCGTCTGCTACCTGCCGGTCGGCTCGCAGCAGGCCGCCGAGTTCTACGCGCAGGCCGCCCTCGACGCCGGTGTCGCCTTCGTCAACGCGCTCCCGGTCTTCATCGCCGGCACCAAGGAATGGGCGGACAAGTTCACCGCCGCAGGCGTGCCGATCATCGGTGACGACATCAAGAGCCAGGTCGGCGCCACGATCACCCACCGGGTGCTCGCCAAGCTGTTCGAGGACCGCGGCGTCCAGCTCGACCGCACGATGCAGCTGAACGTCGGCGGGAACATGGACTTCAAGAACATGCTCGAGCGCGAGCGCCTGGAGTCCAAGAAGATCTCGAAGACCCAGGCCGTCACCAGCCAGGTCGAGCGCGACATGGGCGCGGGCAACGTGCACATCGGCCCCTCTGACCACGTGCCGTGGCTGAGCGACCGCAAGTGGGCCTACGTCCGGCTGGAGGGCCGCGCGTTCGGCGACGTCCCGCTGAACCTGGAGTACAAGCTCGAGGTCTGGGACTCCCCGAACTCGGCCGGCATCATCATCGACGCCGTCCGCGCCGCGAAGATCGCCAAGGATCGCGGCATCGGCGGTCCGATCCTGTCGGCGTCCTCGTACTTCATGAAGAGCCCGCCGGTGCAGTACAGCGACAGCGAGGCGCGCGACGCCGTCGAGGCCTTCATCCGCGGCGACCTCGAGCGCTGAGGCCTCACCGGGCATAGGAGGCTTTACCTACGTACTGGCCCCCGGAGACGTAGGTAAAGCCTCCTATGCCCCCGCCGCGTCGTCGCCGGTCCGGGGCGACCGGCTGCATACGCTGCACGCCATGCGTGCCCGCCGCCAACTCGTACTCCGGGTGGGCGCGGCCGGGCTGGGCCTGCTGCTGCTGGCCGGGTGCACCGACGATCAGCGGCAGCCCGGTGAACCGGTCACGGAGGACGACGCCGCCGTCCTCGCCGAGCTGCTGCACCTCAACCACGAGGAGGGCGGCGCGGACTTCGTCGTCACCGTCCCCTTCGCCGACGACGCGGTGCTCACGCTCACCGGTCAGATCGACTTCCGCCGCCAGGTGGGCCAGGCCCAGGCGGTCACCGTGGTCGGCGGCGAGGACCGGGACACCCGCACCCTCTTCTTCGACCGCGACGACCTCTGGGCCGGTGACGTGCCGGGGTTGGCCGAGGCGCTCGCCGCCGACGGGGCGCCGGAGGCGGCGTACCTGCGCCGGACGCTGTCGGCCGGGGAGGGGGAGCCGCCGCTGCTCGACGTGGTGGTGCAGGTGCTGCAGAACCTCGCCGCGGAGCGACCCGACCGGCCCGCGGCGTTCCTGGACGGCCCGTACCGCTGGCAGGGGGAGCAGGCCGTCGACGGCCGCCCGGCCACGGTCTACCGGCTCCGCGACGAGCGCACGGTCGCGGTCGACGACTCCGACCGCACGCTGGTGCAGTACCGGACCCCGCTGGGCGGCGTGGAGGTGACGGTGACGCTGGCCGAGCACGGGACCCGCCGGCTCGCGCTGCCGACGGCGGAGGAGACGGCCGAAGCCGCGGACCACCCGGAGATCGCGGAGGCGTTCGGCATCTAGGGCGGGGGACGTCACCGCCGGCGGAGAAGCGGGAAGGGGCGGCCTCTTCCCCAGACCGCCCCTTCCCGCGTCAATTCCTACCAGACGACGCCGGATCGCGCTGCCCGACACGTGCCGCGAGGGACGTCAGTTGGCGGTGGGGTCCGCTGTCGCGCTCGAGAGGACCGCCAGGCGACCGCGCTGCCGGCCCATCACCCGGCGCCAGAGCTCGGGACCGGAGAGGGCGCTGAGCACGTCGCCGGGGCGGCTCGGCACGCAGGCCCACGCGCCCTCGGCGAGCTCCCCGGCCAGCTGCCCGGGTGACCAGCCCGCGTAGCCGGCGAAGACCCGCAGACCCGACAGCCGACCGGCGAGCGCATCCGGGTCCCCGTCGAGGTCGACCAGGTGCACGTCGCCGGCCACGGGGCGCAGACCGGGGACCGCCGCCTCGGCCGACGCCGTCGCCAGGCAGAGCGCCGTGTCGGTCTCGCACGGCCCGCCGACGTGGAAGACCCCCGGCTCCACCGCCAGGTCGCACCACCCGGGCAGCACGTCGCGGATCTCGACCTGGCTGGGCTGCCCCAGCACCACTCCCAGCGTGCCGGTGTCGGAGTGGTCGAGGACGTAGACCACCGCGCCGGCGAACGTGGGCTCGGTCAGCGCCGGCATCGCGACGAGGAGGGCACCGGCCCGCACGTCGTCGAGGGAGCCGACCGACAGCGGGGGGACCGCACCGGCGCGACGGCGGCCGGTCGCGGGCCGCGCGGGGGGACCGGACTCGGGCTCGGGCGGGGGAGGCACCGACGACATCCTCCCCAGTGTGCCCCACCTCGGCGCCCGGGGCAGGGCCCCCGGTGCGCGCGGGTAAGGGACGGCGGCTGCTGCTCGTAGGGTGACGCGCGTGGCCGGGGCGGGGACGACGGTGCGCGGCCTCCTGCGGCGCCGGGACTTCTGCCGGCTGCTCGGCACCCGGCTGCTGTCGCAGTTCGGCGACGGCGTCTTCCAGGCCGCGCTGGCCGGCACGGTGCTGTTCAACCCGCAGCGCGCCGCCGACCCGGTCGACGTCGCCGCGGGCTTCGCCGTCCTCCTGCTGCCCTACTCCGTCGTCGGGCCCTTCGCGGGCGTCTGGCTGGACCGCTGGAGCCGGCGCCAGGTGCTGCTGCGGGCCAACGTGCTGCGCGCCGGGCTCGTGGCCGTGGTGGCCGCCCTGGTGGTCGCGGGCGTGCAGGGGCCGGGCTTCTACCTCGCCGGGCTCGCCGTCTTCTCGGTCAACCGGTTCGTCCTGGCCGCGCTGTCCGCCGGGCTGCCGCACACCACCGAGGAGTCCTCGCTGGTGACGGCGAACGCCCTGTCGACGACGGCGGGCGCCGTCGCCGCGGTGGTGGGGGGCGGTGCCGCGCTGGCGCTGCTGCAGCTCACCGGGTCCGACGACGCCGGGTACGGCGCGGTGGCCCTGTCCTCCGCCCTGCCCTACCTCGCGGCCGCGGCGGTCGTCGCCGGGTTTCCGCGCGCATACCTGGGGCCCGACCACGTCGCCCGCACCGCGCGGTTGCCGGCACGGGAGGTGCTGGCCGGGATGGCCGCCGGGGCCCGCCACGCCTGGGCGCACCCGCCGGTCGCCGCCGCGCTCACCGCCATCGGGCTGCACCGCATCTGGTTCGGCCTGCTCACGCTGATGACGCTGCTGCTCTACCGGAACACGTTCGTCGACGGGACGGGTGCGTTCCCCGGCGGGCTGGTGGGGCTCGGGCAGGTCATCGCGGCGATCGCCGCGGGCACGCTCACCGCCGCCGCCGTGACGCCGCCGGTCGTGCGCCGCATCGGCACGGTCCGCTGGATCGGCCTCCTGCTGACCGCCGGCGGGCTGCTCCAGGCCGCGCTCGGCCTGCTGCTGCAGCCCCCGGCCGCCGTGCTGGCCGGCTTCGTCCTCGGCCTGCTGGGCCAGGGCGTCAAGATCTGCGTCGACGCCACCCTGCAGGAGTCGATCGACGACGACCACCGGGGCCGGGTCTTCTCCGTGTACGACACCCTCGTCAACGTCGGCTTCGTCGCCGCGCTGGTCGTCGGGGCGTTCGCGCTCCCGGAGTCGGGGATCTCGCGGCCGGCGCTCGCCGTCGTGGGAGCGGGGTACGTCGCCACCGCACTGCTGCACGCGCGCATGGTGCGTCGCTGAGCCGACCGGGGGCTCAGAGCTCGGGCACGCAGGGCCCCTGCCCGAGCGCGGTGAGGCCCGTCCGGTCGCCGTCGGCGAAGTCGGGAACGGTGCGCCGGGCCTCCGGGTACATGAGCTCCCGGTCGTCGTCCACGTGCGAGAGCCCGACCAGGTGCCCGAGCTCGTGCAGGACCACCGACCGGAGCGCGGTCGCGCCTCCGGGCTCGGCCAGGAGGTCCGGCGCCTGCCCGGCGTCCAGGGTGACCGTGCCGGTCACGTAGACGCGCGGCCCGTCGCCGAGGGAGACCGCGGTGCTCCCCGCCGCCCCGACGACGTCGCCGGCGAGCGTGGGATCCTCGGCCTCGGTCTGCCAGCCGATGAGCACGGGTGCCCAGCGGTCCCCGTAGCGGTCGGGCTGGAACGGGGCGCGCTCCCCGCCCATGGGCTCGTCGGTAGGGCCGTCGTAGACGAACCGGAGGCCGGTTTCCGCACCGATCCGCGCCACGGCCTCGTGCACCAGCGCCTCGGTGCCCGGGGGCGCGGCGTCGGGGCGGAGCACGTAGCGGATCTCGCGGCAGGGGTCGTAGGCGACCGGGGTCACGCCGTCCTCCTGCAGCGCCGCGTAGGCGTACGACCCGGCGACCGCCGGGGGCAGCGGGGGACGGCCCAGGGGCGTCGCCGCGCCCGAGGGGGTCGGCCGGTCCGTCGGCCGGGCGGGGACGGCGGGGGCGAACGGGGCGGCCGCGCCCGGCGCGGCCGGCGCCTCCACCCACGGCCACACCGGGGGGTCGACGAGCACGGCCCCGGCCACCACGGCCGCGACGACGAGCGGGACCCCCCACCGGCCGCGGCGCCGGCGCCGGGAGGCGGGCGGGGGTGCGGACGACGCGAGGCCGGGGGTGCCGGCGAGCTCGTCGAGCAGCCACTGCGGGGTCCGGCCGGAGGCGGACGCCGGCAGCCGGACGGTGTCGTCGGGGCGCTCCGGGTGCACACCTGTCATGTCGGCACCGTCCTCCCCCTCCTGGAGCCGGCCCGCTCCGTCCGGGTGGTCAGCCCTGCCGGGCGGCCCACCACGCCCGCAGCGCGGCCTCGGCCTCGTCGCGCTCCAGCGGCCCACGCTCGAGCCGCAGGTCCTTGAGGAACCGCCAGGCGGCACCGACCTCGGGGCCGGGACCCAGACCCAGGAGCTCCATGATGGCGTTGCCGTCGAGGTCGGGGCGGACCCGCGCCAGGTCCTCCTGCGCGGCCAGCTCGGCGATCCGCTGCTCGAGCGAGTCGTAGGTCGCCGACAGCGCCGCGGCCCGCCGCTTGTTGCGGGTGGTCGAGTCCGACCGTACGAGCTTGTGCAGCCGGGGGAGCAGGTCGCCGGCGTCGGTGACGTACCGGCGGACGGCGGAGTCGGTCCACTGCCCGTCGCCGTAGCCGTGGAAGCGCAGGTGCAGGAAGGTCAGCCGGGCGACGGCCTCGATCACGTCCTTCGGGTAGCGGAGCGCGGTCAGGCGCTTGCGCACCAGCTTGGCGCCGACGACCTCGTGGTGGTGGAACGACACCCGGCCGCGCGGCTCGTGGCGGCGGGTCGCGGGCTTGCCGATGTCGTGCAGCAGCGCGGCCAGCCGCAGCACGAGGTCCGGCGATCCCGCCTCCGGGTCCGCCTGCTCCAGGGCGATGGCCTGGTCGAGGACCGTCAGCGAGTGGGCGTAGACGTCCTTGTGCTGGTGGTGCTCGTCGATCTCCATCCGGAGCGCCGACAGCTCCGGGAGCACCACGTCGGCCAGGCCGGTCGAGGTGAACAGCTCCAGCGCCGCGCGCGGGGCGTCCTGCAGCAGCGTCTTGGACAGCTCCGCCTGGACGCGCTCGGGGGTGATCCGGGCCAGCTCGCCGGCGAGGGAGGACATCGCGGCGAGGACCTCCTCGTCCGGCGCCAGGCCGATCTGGGCGACGAACCGGACGGCGCGGAGCATGCGCAGCGGGTCGTCGGCGAAGGACTCGACGGCGGGGCCGGGGGTGCGCAACCGCTTCGCCAGCAGGTCGCCCAGCCCGCCGAAGGGATCGGTCACCGCGCGGTCCGGCCCGAGGGACACGGCCATCGCGTTCACGGTGAAGTCCCGCCGGGCCAGGTCATCGGTGAGCGAGTTCCCCCACGCGACCTCGGGGTTGCGGGAGGTGCGGTCGTACCGGTCGGCCCGGAAGGTGGTGATCTCGACGCGCATCCCGCCGAGGTCGGCGCCCACGGTGCCGAAGGCGATGCCGGTGTTCCACGTGGAACGGGCCCGGCCGCGCAGCACCTCCAGCACCTGCTCCGGACGGGCGTCCGTGGTGACGTCGAGGTCTCCGGGAACGCCCGGACCCCCGGCGGCCGCGGCGAGCAGGGCGTCGCGCACCGAGCCCCCGACCAGGTGGGCCTCGAAGCCGGCGGCGGCGAACCGCTGCCCGAGCTCGATGAGCACGGGGGAGACGTCCACCAGCTTGCGGACGGTCTCCTGGACGGCCGGGGGCACCGGCTCCGGCTCGGGTCGGCTCGGCGGGGTGGCGGACACGACGAGCCAGCGTAGTGCGGGCGCGGAACCGCTCCGGTCCGGCTCCGCGTCCCGGTCCGGCCGGCTGCCCGCGTCCTGGCTCACCGCACGGGGTCCTGGCTCAGGATCGACAGTGAGCCAGGACCCTTGACGACCAGGTGACCTGATCATCATCTCCGCGCCCCGGTCCGTTCCTCGCTGCGATGCTCCCGGAGCTGTCGCCGGACGCGCGCTACCCTCCTGGCATGGCTGGGACGGGCGGGCGAGGGCGCCCGGGCCGCCGGCTGCGCCGGGTCGACGAGACCTCCGCCGGGGGCCTGGTGGTGGCCGACGACGGCGTGACCGGGCCCCGTGCCGCCCTGATCGGCCGCACCGATCGCCGCGGTCGCCTCCTCTGGTCGCTGCCCAAGGGGCACATCGAGGCGGGGGAGACGCCCGAGGACACCGCCGTCCGTGAGGTCGCGGAGGAGACCGGCATCATCGGCGAGGTCATCGCACCGCTGGGGATCATCGACTTCTGGTTCGTCGCCGAGGGCCGCCGCGTGCACAAGACCGTGCACCACTTCCTCCTGCGCGCGGTCGGCGGTGCGCTCTCCGACGCCGACGTCGAGGTCACCGAGGTCGCCTGGGTGCCGCTGGAGGAGCTCAGCACCCGGCTGGCGTACGCCGACGAGCGTGCCCTGGTCGAGCGCGCCGCCGGACTCCTGGCCGACAGCGCGTGACCCGGCCGGCTGCCACCCGAGCCGGTGGCCGCCCCGCCGCCGCTCCCGCCCGGCAGGGCACCGTCCGGCGCGCGGTCGCGCTCGTCCCGCTGCTGTCGGGCGCCCTCGTGCTCGGCGGGCCGCTCCTCGCGCCGGCGGCCGTCCTCGCCCCGGCGGCCGCGGCACCCGCGCCGACCGCACCGGACGGGACCACCACCTCGGCCGACCGGCCGGTGCGCATCGACGTGGCCCGCTTCGAACCCCGCACGGTCACCCCGGGCGCGCTGATCACGGTCACCGGCACGCTGACCAACACCGGGCCGGACCCCATCACCGGCCTGACCGCCCGGCTGCAGCGCGGCGACGTCCTCACCGGGCGGCCCGATCTGGCCGACGCCGTCAGCGACCCCGACCCCGCGACCACCGTGCAGCCGCCCTTCGCCCCCCTGCCCGGCGTGCTCGCCCCCGGCGGCAGCGTGGAGTTCAGCTACACGATCGACTCCGCCGAGCTGCGCCTGGAGCAGGACGGCGTGTACCCGGTGCTGTTCAACGTCAACGGCACCGTCGACGGCGACCAGGAGCGCCGGGTCGGCGAACTGGCCACCTTCCTGGTCCAGCAGCCGGTCGTGCCCTCCTCGCGGACGACGGTGGCCTGGCTGTGGCCGCTGTCCGAGCCCAGCCACCGCGACGCCTCCGGCGACTTCGTCGACGACGGGCTCGCCGAGGCCGTGAGCGAGGGCGGCCGGCTCGACCGCGCGCTGGCCGTGGTGGAGCGGCTGCCCGGTGGCCAGCCCGGGGCCGAGCCGGGCGCGCCGCCCGCCGCACCGCTGCCGGTCACGCTGGCCATCGACCCCGCCCTCGTGGAGGAGCTGGCCCGCATGGCCGCCGGGCCCTACGCCGTCGACGGGGTCGCCGGCGCCGGGACGGGCACCGAGGCGGCGCGGGCGTACCTCGACCGGCTGCGCGCGGTCGTGGCCACCCGCCCGGTCGTGGCGCTGCCCTACGGCGACGTCGACGCCGACGGGCTGCAGGCCGCCGGGATGCCCGCCGTTCTCACCCGCAGCCTGCCCGGGACCCCGGAGGGCACGGCGCAGGACCCGCCCGGTCCGCCGCCGGTCACCGAGGCCCCGGCCGTCGACGGGGCGGCCCCGCCACCCGAGCCGGCGGCCGCCACCGGCACCGGCGCCGGGGCGGAGATCATCGCCGACGTCCTGGACGTCACCCCCGTCACCGACCTGGCCTGGTCCCCGGACGGGTCCTACGACGCCGCGACCCTCGACACGCTGCGCGCCGGGGGCATCGACCAGGTCGTCCTGGGCAGCGGTGCGCTCACCGACGGCGACTCGGCCGTGGGGCTGGACGGCTCCGACGCCGTCGCCCGCAGCTCGGTCCCGGTCGGCGACGGGGCGCTGGACGTCCTCGTGGCCGACCCGACGCTGAGCGCCGTCGTCGGCGCCGCCGAGGTCGTGCAGGGCGGCCCGCGCATCGCCGAGCAGCGCTACCTCGCGGAACTGGCCGCCCTGACCCTGCAGGCCCCGCCGGGGAGCGAGCAGACGGTGCTGGTGGCTCCACCCCGCGACCTCGAGGCGGAGCTGGAGGGGGCCGGCGCGATGATCGCCGACACGGCCGGCCTGCCCTGGCTCCAGCCCGGCAGCGTGACCGACCTCGGCGCCGCACCGCCGGCCGACGCCGGGACGCTCGCCGCCCCCGGCGAGGAGACCGCGCTCGACCCGGCCGGGCTGGCGGTCCTCGGCGAAGCAGTCGCCGCCCGGGAGGAGCTCGCCGACGCGATCCCCGCGGACGCCGACCTGGCGCTCCAGCCCTACGACGCCGGCATCGCCCGCGCCTCCTCCGTGCTCCGCCGCGACGACCCCGAGGAGTTCGTGGCCGCCGCCCTGGACGCGCGGGCCACGCTGGACCGGCTGCAGGAACGGGTCACCGTCGTCGCGCCGGCCGACGGCACGTACAGCCTCGCCTCCAGCGACGCCCCGCTGGTGCTGACGGTGGACAACCCGCTGCCGTTCCCCGTGGACGTCCGGCTGCAGGTCGACCCCCCGGCCAACGGCGGGCTCGCCGTCGGCGACATCGGGGTGCAGACGCTCGCGCCCGAGCAGCGCACCACCCTCCAGGTGCCCACCGAGCTGCGCCGTTCCGGTGGCTTCACCGTGACCGCGCAGGTGACGACCCCCTCGGGCACCGCGCTGGGCGACCGCGTCGAGATGCAGGTGAAGAGCACCGCCTACGGGCCGATCTCCCTGTCCATCACCATCGGCGCCGCCTCGCTGCTCGCGCTGCTGTTCCTGCGCCGCCTCGTGCACTTCCTGATCCGGCGGCGCCGGGGCACCGCGGCGGGCGACGCCGGCGCCGGCCCGTCGTCCCCGGGCCTCTCCCCCGCGCCCACCCGGAGCCCGGTGTGAGCGACCGGCCCGGCACCACCGGCGACCGTCCCGACGTCGCGGCGGACGGCGAGCGTCCCCGCCCGCTGCCCCCGCCCCCGCCGCCCGCCCGGCCGGCACCGGGCCGCCGCAGCTGGGGCTCGCCCACGCCGCTGCCGCCGGCCCCCTACCTGGCGACCCCGCCGAGCGACGCGGTCTTCGCCGCGCCCCCCACCGCCGAGGGCGGGCCCGCCGAGGCCACCGTCGACGGCGCCCTGCCCCCGCCGTCGGCACCCCGGGTGCCACCCGTCCGGCCCGCCCGGCCGGCGCGTCCGGCCGCCCCCGTGCCGCCGCTGCCGCCGTTGCGGCACCGCTGGGTGCCGGCCGCGGACGACACCCAGGTCTTCCCCATGCCGCTCCTGCCGCCGGTGCCTCGCGCCGAGCAGGAGACCGAGGAGGACGTCGAGCTCCGCGAGGGGGCACCGGGCGCCAGCGGGGGCATCCTGCGCGCCGCCGGCACCATGGCGGTCGCGACGCTGGTCTCCCGGATCACCGGGCTGCTCCGCACGATGGTGCTGCTCGCCGCGCTCGGCGTCGGGCTGGTCGCCGACGCCTACAACACCGCCAACACGCTGCCGAACATCGTCTACGAGTTGCTGCTCGGGGGCGTCCTGACCTCGGTGATCGTGCCGCTGCTGGTGCACGCGCAGGAGCGGGACCGGGACGACGGCGTCGGCTACGCGCAGCGGCTGGCCACCTTCGCGATGGCCGGGCTGGCCGTCATGACGGTGCTGGCGGTGCTCGCCGCCCCCGCGCTGACCGCCCTCTACGGCCTGGCCGAGGACCCGGAGCAGTACCGCCTGGCGAACTGGCTGGCCCGCATCCTGCTCGTGGAGATCGTGTTCTACGGGTTCGGCGCCTTCGCGCAAGCGGTGCTCAACTCCCGTGGGGTGTTCGGCCCGCCCGCCTGGGCCCCGGTGCTCAACAACGTCGTGGTCATCGCCACCGGCCTGGTGTTCTTCGCCGCGAGCGGACCCGGTCCGCTCCAGCCGGCCACTCTCGAGCCGGGCCTCGTCTGGCTCCTCGGTGTGGGCACGGTGCTGGGCATCGCGGTGCAGGCGATGGTCCTGGTTCCGTACCTGCGCCGCGCGGGCGTCCCGCTGCGGCCCCGCTGGGGGATCCGCGACACCGGGCTGCGCGAGGCCGGCGGCCTCGGGCTCTGGGTGATCGGCTACGTGGCCGTGAGCCAGGTCGGCGTCCTGTTCGCGTTGCGGATCGCCAACGAGGCGCAGCGGAGCGGCGGTCTGGGGTCGACGGCGTTCCAATCTGCCAGCCTGCTCTTCCAGATGCCCTACGGGGTCATCGGCGTCGCGCTGCTGACCGCCCTCGTCCCGCGGATGAGCCGCGCCGCCGCCCGGTCCGACGTGCCGGGCGTGGTCCAGGACCTGTCCCTGGGCACCCGCCTCTCGGCGCTCGGGCTGCTGCCGGTCACCGCCGCGCTGACCGTCCTCGGCCCGCCCCTGGGCGTCCTGCTCCTCGCCTGGGGCAACACGTCGGCCGACGAGGCGCAGGCCATCGGCACGGCGCTGGCCGTCGGGGCGTTCGGACTGCTTCCGATGGCGGTGACGCTGCTGCAGCTGCGGGTCTTCTACGCGATGAAGGACGCCCGCACCCCGACACTCATCCAGCTCGGCATGGTCGCCGTCCGGGTACCGCTGCTCCTGCTCGTCCCCGTGGTCGTCGAGCCCGAGCTGGTGGTGGCCGGGCTGATGCTCGCCACCAGCCTCACCTACGTGGCCGGGTGGGTCATCGGCGACCTGGCGCTGCGCCGCCGGCTCGGTGGGCTCCGCACCCGCGAGACCTTCGGGCCCCTGGCCCGGATTGCCGCCGTGGCCCTGGTCGCGGGTCTGGCCGGCGGTCTTGTCCGGATCGTGACCGGCGACCTGGGCGGACGCTCGACGGCAGGCTCGCTCGCCGAAGTCGTCATCGGTACCGTGGTCGTCGGCGGCGTCGCACTGACCGGTCTGGTGGTGGCCCGCGTTCCGGAGGTCCGGGAACCCGTCGCTGCGCTGCGGGCCCGGCTGGAGCGCAGGTGACCGAGGGCCGGCCAGGAGGGCCGACCGTGCCGGAGCGTCCGCCTCGGCGGCCGGAGCAGCACAGGGAGTCGACAGTGTCGATGGCGTCCACCACCACCGGACTGCCCGACCGCTACCGCCCCCTCGACCAGATCGGCCCCGACGAGACCACCCCCACCGGCGTCATCCAGAGCTGGCGGGCGAAGGACCGGGTCCTGAACCGCGACGTCGCCATCCGGGTGCACGTGCCGGCCGGGCCGGCCGCGCACGCCTGGATCACCCGCGCGCTCACCGCGGGCGGGCTGGCCACCCCGGCGCTGGCGATGGTCTACGACGCCTCCGAGGGCAGCGGCGACCCGCAGGCACCCGGAGGCGCGGCCTACGTCGTCAACGAGTGGATCGACGGCGAGACCCTGGCCGAGCGGCTGCGCTCGGGCCCCATGCCCGAGCGCGACGTGCGGCTGGTCCTCCGCCGGCTCGCCGAGGGTGTGGCCGAGGCGCACCGCGTGGGCCTGGCCGTCGGCGGCCTGACGCTGGAGAACGTCGTCCTCCGGCCCAACGGGCTGGTCGGCCTGCGGGCGGTGCCGGCGGCGTCCGGCACCGTGCACGGCGACATCACCGCGCTGGGCGAGCTCCTGGAGGCCTGCCTGACCGGCGTCGGGCCCGGCGCCCGGCCGGCCACCGGGCCCTCCGACCTCGTGGCCCTCGCCCGACGGGCCCGGTCCACCGAGCCGGGCCAGGGCCTGTCCAGCGTCGCGGCCATGGCCGCGCTGCTCGCCGAGCGCCCGCGGACCGGGCCCAACCCCTCCACGCCGCACCGCGGCGAGGAGGTCGACGGAGGACGGCGCCGTCGCGGGCGGGACCGCCGTCCCGAAGGCGCGGCACCGGTGCGGCTCGGGCCCGGCGCGCTCCCCCCGGTGCCGCCGGTGCGCCCCGGGTCCGACGAGGAACCGGCACCGCACGCCCGCACGTCCCGCGACACCGTCGCCGCCGGCACGGCGCTGCCCCCGGCCCCGTCCGCCGGCGAGGACGAGGAGCCCTTCGGCGTCCTGCACGGCGGCTCGACGGCCGCCGACCGGTACGCCGACCCGGCGGACCTGGACGCTGACGACGAGGACGACGCCCGGAAGCACCGGCTGGTCGTCCTGGCTCTGCCGCTGCTGGCCCTGCTCGTGGTGATCGCGCTGGCGTGGTGGATCGGGTCGAGCGTCCTGTCGGTGACCGACTCGGTGGACGAGGACATCGACGGCTCCACCCCGCCGGCGAGCAGCGCCCCGGTCGCCGAGGGCGGTGCGGGCGGGGAGACGGAGGGCGCGCCCGGTCCGGCGGCCGCCATCGCCGGTGCCGAGGTGTTCGACCCCTTCGGCGACGGCGAGCCGGAGAACGACGGCGACGTCCCGCTCTCCTACGACGGCGACCCCGCCACCGGCTGGTCCACCCTCACCTACCGCGGCTCCCCGGCGTTCGGGAACCTCAAGCCCGGCGTCGGCGTCGTCTACGACCTCGGCTCCGCCCAGGACCTCGCCGGGGTCACCGTCCAGACCGCGCAGCCCGGCACCACCGTCGAGATCCGCACCGCCGAGACCGCCGTCGGGGGGCTGGACGACTTCACCGTTGCCGCGAACGGCACGCTCGAGCCGAGCACCGAGCTCGCGTTCGACGACCCCGTGACCGCGCGCTACGTCCTCGTCTGGCTCACCGGCCTGGTCGACAGCCCGGACGGCTTCTCCGCGGAGCTGGCCGAGGTGGAGATCAGCACCGCCGGCTGAGGGAGGACCCCTTCCCCCTCGCCCGGCGGGCCGTGGACCTCGCCGTCCCCCCGGCCCGCGCCCGCTCGACCTCGCGGCACGCTGGTCTTCCTCGGGGCGTGCGGCGCGGTCGGCGGACCGCTGGACGGGAGCGCGGGGAATGCCGCCCTTACGATCGTGGTTGTGCCGCCCGTGACTGCAGACCAGCCGACCCCCGGCCCCGCCGTGACCACCGGCGAGGTGACCAAGCCGGCGATCCCGCCCGCGGAGCACGACGGCGTCCGCGACCTCGTCATCATCGGCTCGGGGCCCGCCGGGTACACCGCGGCGGTCTACGCCGCCCGGGCCAACCTGCACCCGCTGGTGTTCGAGGGATCGCAGTTCGGCGGCGCGCTGATGACGACCACCGAGGTCGAGAACTTCCCCGGCTTCCCCGAGGGCATCCAGGGTCCCCAGCTCATGGACGACATGCGCACCCAGGCCGAGCGCTTCGGCGCCGAGCTGGTGCCGTCGGACGTGACCGAGGTCGACCTGACGGCCGAGCCGAAGATCGTCAAGGTCGGCGACCAGGTCCACCGAGCGCACGCGGTCATCGTGGCCACCGGCTCCAAGTACCGCTACCTGGGCCTGGACAACGAGCAGCGGCTGCTCGGCCGCGGGGTCTCCGCCTGCGCCACCTGCGACGGGTTCTTCTTCCGCGACCAGGACATCGTCGTCGTCGGCGGCGGCGACTCGGCGATGGAGGAGGCCACCTTCCTCACCCGCTTCGCCAAGAGCGTCACCGTCGTGCACCGCCGCGAGGAGCTGCGCGCCTCGAAGATCATGCAGAAGCGGGCGCAGGACAACGAGAAGATCCGCTGGGCCCTCGGCAAGCAGGTCACCGACGTCCTCGGCGACACCACCGTCTCCGCCGTCGAGCTGACCGACACCACCACCGGGGCCACCGAGACCGTGCCCGTGAGCGGAATGTTCGTCGCCATCGGCCACGACCCGCGCAGCGAGCTGTTCGCCGGCCAGCTGAAGCTGGACGACGAGGGCTACATCCAGGTCGACCACCCGACCACCCGGACCACGATCGACGGGGTCTTCGCCTGCGGCGACGTCGTCGACCACATCTACCGCCAGGCGATCACGTCGGCCGGCACGGGTGCCGCCGCCGCGATCGACGCCGAGCGGTGGCTCGCCGAGACCTTCGACGAGCGCTGAGCCCGGATCGGGCTCGCCCACCCGGGCATAACCGGTTCCCGCGACCGGTTGTCCCGGCAGGCAACCTCGTCAGCGCCAGCAACGAGCCAGTCGACCGAGAGGGAGAACGACCATGGCAGGCAACACCGTGACCGTCACCGATTCCAGCTTCGCCACCGACGTGCTGGGCAGCGACAAGCCCGTGCTCGTCGACTTCTGGGCGGAGTGGTGTGGGCCGTGCAAGATGGTCGCCCCGGTGCTGGAGGAGATCGCCGCCGAGCACGGCGACAAGCTCACCATCGCCAAGCTGAACATCGACGAGAACCCCCAGATTGCCCGCGACTACCAGGTCATGTCGATCCCCACCATGACGGTCTTCCAGGGTGGCAAGCCGGTGAAGAGCATCATCGGCGCCAAGCCCAAGGGCGCCATCCTGAACGACCTGGCCGACTACCTCTGAGTCACGGCACCTGAGCCACGCCGCCGCCCAGCGCGGCGCGGTCACGCTCCGTGCGGCGAAGGCCCACCCCTCCACCGGACGGGTGGGCCTTCGCCGTTCCCGGGGGTCGCGATGCTCGCCCCGGGCGCGCCGACGACGACGGGAGGGACGACAATCGGCGGCACGATGGGAACCGACAGCCGCATGCAGCCCTTGGCGCGGGGGGACCGCGGGCCGGCCGTGGCCGACGTGCACGCCGCCCTCCGCAGCCTCGGCCTCCTCCCCGCATTCCCCGACGGTCCCGACCCGGCACTGGAGTCGGCGGAGTACGACGCCGGCACCGAGCTCGCCGTCCGCCACTTCCAGCAGGTCCGCGGTCTCTCCGTCGACGGCCGGGTGGGGGAGGAGACCTACCGGGCGCTCAGCGAGGCCCGCTGGTCCCTGGGGGACCGGCTGCTCCGCTACGACCCCGAACGGCCGATGCGCGGTGACGACGTCACCAGCCTCCAGGAGCGCCTCCTCGAGCTCGGCTACGACGCCGGGCGGGCCGACGGCATCCTCGGCCCGGAGACGGAGCTCGGGCTGCGGGCGTTCCAGCGCGACTACGGGCTGACCTCCGACGGCACCTGCGGCCCGGCGACGCTGCGGGCGCTGCGCCAGCTGGGCCGCAAGGTCACCGGCGGCCGGCCCCAGCTCCTCCGGCAGAGCGCGTCGTTCGTCGAGAGCGGCCCCCACCTGATCGGGCGGCGCATCGTCGTCGACGCCGGCCACGGCGGCCCGGACACCGGCTTCACGGTGGGCGAGACCACCGAGGCGGACCTGGTGTTCGACCTGGCCTCCCGCATCGAGGGGCGGCTGGCGGCCGCAGGCGCCACCGTGTACCTCACCCGGGGCCGCGGGCAGGGGCCGGCGCTCGCCGAGCGCACCGCCTTCGCCAACGACGCCCGGGGCGACCTCTTCCTCTCCCTGCACATGGACGCCCACGGCTCCGAGCACGCCCGGGGGGTCGCCAGCTACTACTACGGCACCGGCTCCGGCGCCTCCTCCACGGTGGGGGAGCAGTTCGCGAACCTGGTGCGCCGCGAGATCGTCGCCCGCACCGGGCTGCTGGACCTCGGCTCGCACCCCAAGACGTGGGAGCTGCTGCGCATGAGCCGGATGCCGGCCGTCCGGCTGGACTGCGGCTACCTCTCCCACCCGGTGGACCGGCTGCTGCTGCTGGACGCCCGGGTCCGCAGCGCCATCGCGCACGGTGTCCTGGCCGCCGTGCAGCGGCTCTACCTGCCGGCCGAGGCCGACCCGGCGACCGGCACCTTCGTGCTGCCCGAGAAGGCGTAGCGGGCCGCGGACGCCCCCGGCGACCGGCCGCGTCCGAACGGTCCACCTGGCACCGGTGGTCCCACCGGACGACGACCCACCCGCGCCTACACTCCTGGGGTGGCCACCACCCCGCCCGGCTCGCCCGCCGGTTCCGGACAGCAGGGGGCGCACCAGGGTGCGCACCCCCACCCCGCGCCGCGGCATCCGCGGCTCGACCCGCTGGCCGACCGCTACGCAGCACGCACCCACGGGATGAAGACCTCGGAGATCCGCGCGCTGTTCTCCGTCGTCAGCCGGCCCGAGGTCGTCTCGCTGGCCGGTGGCATGCCCGCCGTGACCGCCCTCCCGCTGGACGCCGTCGGCTCGATGATCGGCGACCTGGTCTCCGGCATGGGCGCGCAGACGCTGCAGTACGGCTCCGGCCAGGGCGACCCGCGGCTCCGCGAACGGATCTGCGACGTCATGGCGCTGGAGGGCATCACCGACGCCTCGCCGAGCGAGGTCGTGGTGACGGTCGGCTCGCAGCAGGGCCTGGACCTGGTCACCCGCGTCTTCGTCGACCCCGGTGACGTGATCCTGGCCGAGGCGCCGTCCTACGTCGGTGCGCTCGGCGTCTTCCAGTCCGCCGAGGCACGGGTCCGGCATGTCGCCATGGACGACGACGGGCTGATCCCCGAGGCCCTGGAGGAGGCGCTCGTCGCCTGCCGGGCCGCCGGTGACCGCGTGAAGTTCCTCTACACCGTGCCCAACTTCCACAACCCGGCCGGCGTCACCCTGTCCGAGCCCCGCCGCGAGGCGATCATGGCGATCGCCGAGCGCTGGGACCTGCTCATCATCGAGGACAACCCCTACGGCCTGCTCGGCTTCGACCGCGAGCCGATGCGCGCCCTGCGTGCCCGCGACTCCCAGCGGGTCATCTACCTGGGCTCGTTCTCCAAGACCTTCTCCCCGGGCCTGCGCGTGGGGTGGGTGCTCGCCCCGCTGGCGGTTCGCGAGAAGCTCGTCCTGGCCACCGAGGCGCAGGTGCTGTGCCCGCCGTCGCTGACCCAGTACGCCGTCGCCCGGTACCTGGACACCCAGCCCTGGCGCGAGCAGATCAAGCTGTTCACCGAGCTGTACCGGGAGCGCCGCGACGCCACGCTGGAGTCCCTGGCGGCCCTGATGCCCGCGGGCACCACCTGGACCCGCCCCGACGGCGGCTTCTACGTGTGGCTGAAGCTGCCCGCCGGGCTGGACGCCAAGCTGATGCAGCCGCGCGCCGTGGGCGCGCACGTCGCCTACGTCCCGGGCATCGGCTTCTACGCCGACGGCAGCGGCCAGGAGTACATGCGCCTGTCGTACTGCTACCCCGAACCCGACCAGATCCGGGAAGGCGTGCGCCGGCTCTCCCGCGTCGTGGAGGCGGAACTGGATCTGCACTCCACCTTCGACAAGGTCGACACCGGCACCTTCCGGGCGATCCGCCCGGGCTCCGGCCACGACGCCGAGTCGATGGTCGGTCCGGCGAACAGCGACACGTACGAGGACGGCCGATGAGCGAGACCGCGCCCACCGCAGAGCCCACCGCAGAGCCCGCCGCAGCGCAGGAGCAGCACCCGCTGCGCGCCGTCGTCCTCGCCGGCGGGCTGACCTTCGAGCGGGAGGTCAGCCTGTCCTCGGGCACCCAGGTGGTCGAGGAGCTCACCCGCGCGGGCCTGGACGCCGAACTGCGCGACGCCGACGCCGAACTGCTGCCCGGCCTCGCCGCGGCGCCGGCCGACGCGGTGTTCATCGCCCTGCACGGCGCCACCGGTGAGGACGGCGCGCTGCGTGCGGTCCTCGACCTGGCCGGCGTGCCCTACGTCGGCTCGCCGGCGGCGGCGTGCCGGCTGGCCTGGGACAAGCCGGCCGCCAAGTCCGTCGTCCGCACCGCGGGCCTGACGACGCCGGACTGGGTCGCCCTCCCGCACAGCACGTTCCGCGAACTGGGTGCCGGTGCGGTGCTGGACCTGATGGTCGCCCGCCTGGGTCTGCCGCTGATGGTCAAGCCGGCCTCGGGCGGATCGGCGCTCGGCGTCCAGAAGATCAGCCGGGTCGAGGACCTCCCGGCCGCGATGGTGAGCTGCTTCGCCTACGGCGACACCGTGATGGTGGAGCGCTACGTCGAGGGGGTCGAGGTCGCCCTCGCCGTCGTCGACCTCGGCGAGGGGCCGGTCGCGCTGCCGGCCGTCGAGATCGAGCCGGAGTCCGGCGTCTTCGACTACAGCTCCCGCTACTCGCCGGGGCTCACCGAGTACCACGCACCCGCCCGCATCCCCGACGACGTCGCCGCCCGCGCCGCCGACGTCGCCGTCCGGGTGCACGAGGTGCTGGGGTTGGCCGACCTCTCGCGCACCGATGCGATCATCACCCCCGCCGGCGAGGTCCACTTCCTCGAGGTGAACGTCTCGCCGGGCCTCACCGAGACCTCGATGTTCCCCATGGCGGTGGAAGCGGCCGGGTACGACCTCGGCACGGTGCTCGGCCGGCTGCTCGCCCGCCGGGCCGAGAGCCGCCGCTGACGCAGACCCCCCGCACGCCGGGCAGCGACCTGATCGTGGCCCGCACACAGAGGCCGCCTTCCGTCAGTGACGGAAGGCGGGCGCGGTATTTTCGGGGGTTGGGATCATGCGGGCGCCCTCAGGGGGCCCCGAACACCTCCCCGCCGTTCCCTCATTCCCGCACGCCCGCCTCTGTAGTTGCTCGGTGTCGGATCAGGCGTCCGGACGGCGTCCGGTGATGTCCGGGGCCATGACGCCGATGATGCGCTGCAGATCGTCCACCGAGCCGAACTCGACGACGATCTTCCCCTTCGACCGGCCGATCTGGATCTTCACCTTGGTCTCGAACATGTCCGACAGCCGGGAGCCGAGCTCCTCGACGCCGGGCGCGGAGATCCGCCGGGTGCGCCGCTTCGCCGCCGGCTCCTCGGCGACCGCCAGGGCGACGGCCTCCTCGGTGGCCCGCACCGACAGTCCCTCGGCGACGATGCGGGTGGCCAGCGTGTCCTGGGCCACCGGGTCCTGCAGGCCGAGCAGCGCGCGAGCGTGCCCCGCGGAGATGACGCCGGCGGCGACGCGGGTCTGCACCTTCACCGGCAGCTTCATCAGCCGGATGGTGTTGGTGACCTGGGAGCGGCTGCGCCCGATCCGCTGGGCGAGCTCCTCGTGCGTGGCCCCGAACTCCTCGAGCAGCTGCTGGTAGGCGGCGGCCTCCTCCAGCGGGTTCAGCTGGACCCGGTGGATGTTCTCCAGCAGGGCGTCTCGGAGCATCGCGTCGTCGGTCGTGTCGCGCACGATCGCGGGCACGGTGCCGAGCCCGGCGGCCCGCGCCGCACGCAGGCGCCGCTCGCCCATGATGAGCTCGTAGCGCCCGCCCTCGGACTCCCGGACGACGATCGGCTGGAGGAGCCCGAACTCCTTGATGCTGTGCGTCAGCTCGTCCAGGGCCTCGTCGTCGAAGACCTGCCGGGGCTGCTTCGGGTTCGGCACGACGTCCTCGACCGAGACCTCGCGGAGCTGCGCCCCCGGCACACCCACCGTGTCCGCCTCCGCGGCCGGCGACGGCGCGGGGAAGGGCACCAGGCTGACCGGGGCGGATGTCGGCGCCGCCTCGGCACGCTCGCCGGCGGCGGGCGTCGCCGGTGGCTGCTCTCCGGTCTGCTCGTCCCGCTCCCGGCTCGGCGCTGGCGCAGCCGGGGCGACCGGGGACGGCGTGGGTGCCGGACCCGTCGGGATGAGCGCCGCCAGCCCGCGTCCCAGGCCGCCTCGCTTCGTCATTGCTGCTCCTCGCTGGCAGGGGTGGTCACTGGGAGTCCTGGCGGAACGGCACCGACGTCTCCCCGAAGGCGAGCGCGCCGACCGGGGTGGCCCCGTTGCTGCCCGCCGCCACGTCGAGCGGTTCCAGCGCGACCCCGCGCTGCGCCAGCTCCCGGGCGGCCTCGACGTAGCTGGTCGAGCCGCGCGAACCCGGGTCGTAGGTCAGGACCGACTGCCCGTAGCCCGGAGCCTCGGAGACCCGGACGTTGCGGGGGATGACCGCCTGGAGGACGAGCTCGCCGAAGTGGTTGCGCACCTCGTCGGCGACCTGGTCGGCGAGCTTGGTGCGCCCGTCGTACATGGTGAGCAGGATCGTCCGCACGGCGATCCCCGGGTTGAGGTGCTGGCGGACCAGGTCGATGTTGTTGAGCAGCTGCCCCAGCCCCTCCAGCGCGTAGTACTCGCACTGGATCGGGATCAGCACCTCGTCGCCGGCCACCAGCGCGTTGAGCGTCAGCAGTCCCAGCGAGGGCGGGCAGTCGATGAGCACGTAGTGCGGCCGGCGCTCCCGCGGCAGCGCCGCGACGTAGGCCTCGATCGCCCGCCGCAGCCGGTGCTCGCGGGCGACGACGGAGACCAGCTCGATCTCGGCGCCGGCCAGGTCGATGGTCGCCGGCACGCAGAGCAGGTTGGGGCTGGCCGTCGTCGGGTGCACCACCTCGGAGAGCGTGCTGTCACCGACGAGCGCGTCGTAGATCGAGGGCGTGCCCACGGTGTGCTCGACGCCGAGGGCGGTGCTCGCGTTGCCCTGGGGGTCGAGGTCGATGACGAGGGTGCGCAGGCCGTACAGGGCGAGGGCCACCCCGAGATTCACGGTGGACGTGGTCTTCCCGACCCCGCCCTTCTGGTTCGCGATGGTGATGACCCGGATGCGCCCGGGAGCAGGGAAGGGCTCCTGCTCGGCGGCGTGCAGCACGCGTGTCGCGCGCAGGGCCTCCATGGCGATGGGGCTGTCGAAGTCCGCGAGCCCACCCGAGGACGACGCCGTCGACGACTGGTCAGCGGCGAGACTGCTGCGCAGCCGCTCGCCCGGGTCGGTCATCGCTGGTCCTTCCTCTGCCGGCGTTTCACGTGGAACGGATCGGGTAGCGGCGCCTGTTCCACGTGGAACAGAACGCGGATCGACGTCCCGGCACTGTCACCGGTCTCCCCGCGTCATGACCACCACGGTAGTGGCAGCGTCTCCCAGAGATGCACCGACGGCACGCGCCTCGATGTCACGCATCCCGGCGGCGTGCAGTTCCGGGCGGAGCGCCGGCAGCTCGGCCAGCGCCCGCGACCCGACGAGGGCCACCAGTTGGGCTCCCGGCCGCAGGAGCCCACGGCACCAGCCGACGAGCCGGGGGAGGGGTGCCACCGCCCGGGCGGTGACGACGTCGACGCCTCCGACGGCGGCGACCACCGACCGGTCCTCGGCCCGACCCCGCACCACCCGCCACGTCGACGGCGGCTCGGCCAGGTCGGCGACCGCCTCCTCGAGGAACTCCACCCGCCGGGCCATCGGCTCGACGAGCGTGAGCGCGATGTCCGGCCGTGCCAGGCCGAGGGGGATGCCGGGCAGCCCGGCGCCGCTGCCGACGTCGACCACCCGGGCGTCCCGGGGCACCGCCTCGGCCACCGCGGCGCTGTTGAGCACGTGCCGCTCCCACAGCCGGGGGACCTCGCGCGGGCCGATGAGACCGCGGGTCACGCCGTCGGAGGCGAGCCGGGCCACGTACCGCTGCGCCGCGGGCAGGGCGGCGCCGAAGACCTCGGCTGCCTGCGCCGGCGCGGCGGGTACCTCCGGCACGCCCGCGGCGCCGGCCGAGGGACCTCCGTCGCTCACCTGTCGGGCAGGACCACGACGCGGCGGCGGGGCTCCTCGCCCTCCGACTCGCTGTGCACGTCCGCGACCGAGGCGATGACGTCGTGCACGACCTTGCGCTCGAACGGGTTCATCGGGCTCAGCCGCTCGGGCTGCCCGCTGGCGGAGACCCGGCGCGCGGTCTCCGCGGCCAGGGAGGTGAGGTCGGCCCGGCGCTTGGCCCGGTACCCGCCGACGTCGAGCATGAGCCGGCTGCGCACGCCGGTCGATTGGGCGACGGCGAGGCGGGTGAGCTCCTGCAGCGCCTCCAGCGTCGCGCCGTCCGGCCCGATGAGGTCGCCCAGCCGGCCCCCGACGATGGCGACCGACGCCCGGTCGCCCTCCACGTCGAGGTCGATGTCGCCGTCCACGTCCAGGATGTCGAGGAGGCGTTCCAGGTAGTCCCCGGCCACGTCACCCTCGCGGACCAGCAGGTCGTCGCCGGTCCCTCTGGCCGCACCTGCCTCATCAGTCTCGACGTCGACGGGCTCCACGACGGCGTCGTCGCTGGCGGCGTCCGCGTCGGGCAAAGCCGGCGGGTTGTCTGTCACGGGCTGCTGCGGAGCACTCACGGGTGTTCCTCCCAGTTCGGTGCGGCGGCCGGGTCGTCCCGGAGGTCTGTGTGCCGGACGGGCCGGCGGGGGAGCGGTACGGCGGAGGTCAGCGACGCTTCCGCTTCCCGCGGTTGGCCGGCCCTTGGCCCGCCCCGGGCCGGGAGCTGCGGCCGGAGCCGGAGCCGGCGTTGCGCGACCCGGTGGACCCGGTGGATCCGTTGCCCGTCGAGCCGCCCGCCGTGGAGCCGTTCCCCGCGGAACCGTCCGCCGCGGAACCGTCCGCCGTGGAGCCGTCCGTCGAGGAACCGTCCGTCGTGGAACCGTCGCCGTCCACGGTGCTGGCCGGGGCGACGGTGGTGCCCGACGGGCGCCCCTGCTTGGGCCGCACCGGCTTGGCGCCGGGCTTCGGGGCCAGCGTCCTGGGGTCGACCGCCGGCTTGTCCGCGGCGGCCTTCGCCTTGGCGGCGTCCGAGCCGGGCGGCGGCATCTTACGGAGGATGAAGAACTGCTGGCCCATCGTCCACAGGTTGTTCGTCATCCAGTAGATGAGGACACCGATCGGGAAGATGAAGCCCGAGACGAAGAGGCTGATCGGGACGCCGTAGAGCATCAGCTTCTGCACCATGGCGGCCTGGCCCTCGACCGGGCCCGAGCGCGACATGATCTGCTTCTGCGTGAAGTACGTCGTGAAGCACATGACGATGATCAGCGCGAACGCGACGATGCGGATGTTCGTGTAGTTGACGCCGGCGATCCCGAGGATCGCCTGCTCCTTGGCGCCGCTCATGTTGAACGACGCGGAGATCGGTGCCCCGAACAGCTGCGCCCGTGCGGCCTCGTCGGTGAGCTGGTCCGTCCACGAGTACAGCCCCTGCTTCTCGGGAGCCAGGCGCCGCAGGACGTGGAACAGCGACAGGAAGACCGGGATCTGCGGCAGGATCGGCAGGCAGCCGGCCAGCGGGTTGACGCCGCGCTCCTTCTGGAGCTGCTGCATCGCCACGGCCATCCCCTGGCGGTCGCTGCCGTACTGCTTGCGGAGCTTGGCGATCTCCGGCTGGAGCTCCTGCATCGCCCGCTGCGACTTGACCTGCTTGACGAACAGCGGGAAGAGGATCAGCCGGATCGTCACGACCAGGAAGACGATCGCCAGGACCCAGCTCAGCCCACCGAGGGCCGTCTCGGGCGCGGGGTCACCGAAGACGAGGTTCCACAGCGAGTGCCACCGGGCCATGACCCAGGAGATGGCGGTGTACAGCCAGTCAAGCAACGGAGGACTCCTCCTGCGGGGTCCGGCACGCGGCCGGCGGGGTGGCCTCGCGGCCGGGGTCATCGGACGGCGCGACCTGAGGACGTGCCGCTGAGCTGGACGAGCGGGCGCCCGTCCCGGTTCCACGGGCCGGCGGGACGGGGTCCACACCGCCCGGGTGCCACGGCGCGCACTTGGCCAGCCGAACCAGCGCCAACCGGCTGCCGCGGGCCGCGCCGTGCCGGCCGACCGCCTCGGCCGCGTAGGCGCTGCAGGTCGGGTGGAACCGGCACCGCGGGGGGAACGCCGGGCTGATCGCCCGGGAGTAGAAGCCGACGGCGCACAGCAGCAGCCGCGCGGCGGCGGAGCGGCGCGGGGCCGACCCGTTCGGGGCGTTCACCGCCGCGCCCCCCGGTCGCCGAGCAGCCGGTCCAGGCCGGCGGCCAGGTCGCGGTGCAGCGCGGCCGAGTCGGCCGCGGCGGCCTCGGGACGGGCGCGGACGACGAGGTCCGCGCTCGCCGGGAGCCGGTCGAGCTCGGTGCGGACCACGGCACGCAGCCGGCGGGTCACCCGGTGGCGGACCACCGAGTTGCCCACGCTCTTGCCCACCACGAAACCGGCCCGCGCAGCCACCGGCGACGATGCGTCGCCGGCCGGCTGCTCGGGCCGTTCGGGGAGGTAGTGCAGCACCATGGTCGGCCGCCCGGCGCGCCGGCCGGATCGGACCACCGCGGTGAACTCCGGGCGCCGGCGCAGGCGTGCCTGCGCAGGCAGCACGTCAGGCGGAGAGCTTCTCGCGGCCCTTGCGCCGACGGGTGGCGAGGATCGCCCGGCCCGCGCGGGTCCGCATCCGCAGCCGGAAGCCGTGGGTCTTGGACCGGCGGCGGTTGTTCGGCTGGAAGGTGCGCTTGCTCACGAGGTACTCCCACTACACGGCATCGGCGGTGCGCCCCGTCGGTGGACGGGAGCGCGCGGGGTACCGGAACGGCACGACGACCGTCCCCGGGACCCCGGAAGCTGGCACTGCGGACCGACGGACCCGGGCCCGACCGCGCGGACTGGCGCAGCGGGAGGACGGGCACACCCGTCCGCAGACTCCGGCCAGCATAACCGAGGACGAACGGGTGCCGGTGACCGACCGCCCATGGTGCGCCCACCACGACGGGCGGACCACGGCGGCACGCCGGGCGGGCACGACGTCCTCCGACGCGCGGAGCGACCCCTGCGCCACCCGGTGCGGACCGCGGCGGCGTTGCCGGGCTGTGGACGGGGCTGTTAGCGTCGCCGTCGCTCCGCGTCGGACGTCAGGGTCACGGCGCGCGGGCCGACCCCGTCGGTCGACCGACCGCCGAGCCACTCCTCCAGCCGCCCGAACAAGGCCGTGACCAGCGAAGATGCTGCACCGGCCAGCGTCCCGTGCGGAGCCGGCGCAGCACCTCTGCCGGCCGTGCACAGCCTGTGGAAACCGATGTGGACCGCACGCGTTCGTGTGTCCACAACCGGGGCATCCACCGGTGGACGGCCCGCGGAGGGCGCGGCGCGACCGTGCAGGACGCACCGGGAGCGGCCGCGGGGTCGACAGCACTGGGAGGACGAGACGGCATGGCCGATGCCACGCTGGACCTGGCGACGGTCTGGGACCAGATCCGGGAGCGACTGGCGACCAGCCTCTCCCCGCAGCAGAACGCGATGCTCAACCTGACCCGGCCGCTGGGCCTGGTCGAGGACACCGCCGTGCTGGCGGCGCCGAACGAGTTCACCCAGACGGTGCTCGAGTCGCGCATGCGCCGGGTGCTCGCCGAGGCGCTGTCCGAGCAGTTCGGCCGCGACATCCGCGTCGCCGTCCAGCTCGAGGACGCGCCGGCGGCGCCGCCGCCCGACCCCCGGGACGACGAGCCGACCCGCCGGCCCTGGTCGGCGGTCGAGGCGCAGCGGGCCGAGGAGGACCAGGCCACCCGGGACCGCACCGACGACGGGCGCAGCGCGTTCGGCGTCCGCACCGACGTCGTGGGCACCCCCGCACCCTGGGACCGGCCCGCGGCGGCCGAGCGACCGGCCGGCCACGACTTCCCCGAGGTCCGCGAGCTCCACCCCGCCGACGGCCCGCCGCGCCCCCCGGCCGACCGCGGGGCGCCGGAGGACTGGAGCACCACCACGTGGGGCAGCAACGCGTCGGCGCCGGCCGGGAGCCAGGACTGGGGTGGTGTCGGGACGGCACCGAGCGCCGACGTGCTCCCGTTCGACGTCGACGGGTCGGCGGGGGAGCAACGCCGTTCCGGCGCCGGACCCGCGGCCGGGACGCGCAGCCGCCGGCCGGAGGCGGGCCGCCCCGCCGGCCTGGACCCGGGGCTCAACCCCAAGTACGTCTTCGACAGTTTCGTCATCGGCAACAGCAACCGGTTCGCCCACGCCGCGGCGGTCGCGGTCGCCGAGGCGCCGGCGCGGGCCTACAACCCGCTGTTCATCTACGGCGAGTCCGGGCTGGGGAAGACCCACCTCCTGCACGCGATCGGGCACTACGCCGCGCGGATGTTCCCCAACGTCAAGGTGCGCTACGTGAGCACCGAGGAGTTCACCAACGAGTTCATCAACCTGGTGCACTCCGGCCGGGCCGAGGACTTCCGCCGCCGGTACCGCGACATCGACTTCCTGCTCATCGACGACATCCAGTTCCTGGAGCGCGCCGAGCGGACGCAGGAGGAGTTCTTCCACACCTTCAACACGCTGCACAACGCCAGCAAGCAGATCGTGATCACCTCCGACCGGCCGCCGAAGAAGCTGACGACGCTCGAGGACCGGCTGCGCACCCGCTTCGAGTGGGGGCTGATCACCGACGTCCAGGCACCCGACCTGGAGACCCGCATCGCGATCCTGCGCAAGAAGGCGTGGGGCGAGCGGCTGCAGGTGCCCGACCAGGTGCTCGAGTTCATCGCCTCGAAGGTGCAGACCAACATTCGCGAGCTCGAGGGCGCGCTCATCCGGGTGACCGCGTTTGCGTCGCTCAACAAGCAGCAGGTCGACCTGCCCCTGGCCGAGCTCGTGCTCAAGGACCTGATCAGCGACGAGCAGGGGCCGCAGATCACCGCGGCGATCATCATGGCCGCCACCGCCGAGTACTTCTCCGTGACGATGGAGGAGCTGCAGGGCACCAACCGCAGCCGCACGCTGGTCAACGCCCGGCAGATTGCGATGTACCTCTGCCGTGAGCTGACCGAGCTGTCGCTGCCGCGCATCGGGGCCTCGTTCGGCGGCAAGGACCACACCACGGTCATGCACGCGGTCAAGAAGATCACCAACCTGATGAGCGAGCGGCGGGCGACGTACACGCAGGTCACCGAGCTCACCGCCCGCATCAAGAGCCGCGCCCGGCAATAAGAGGACCCCCTTCCTCCCCACCCTTCGCACGCTCGGCGCGGGCCCTGGTCGAGCGCATCCGCCGTCGTGGCTCACCTCTCCGGGTCCTGGCTCACCACCGGTCGTGAGCCAGGACCCGGAACGATCAGCTCACCTGATCACCACTGCCGGGACCGGTGCGTGCGGCGGCTGCGGTGGCCCGTCGCCCACCCCTCGCAGCGCCCCGTCCACGGCTGCCCGCGGTGACGGTGCGCACCCGCGACGGTCACCGTCCGGACGCCTGCCGGCCACCGTCCCGACGCGGTCGACAAGTCGTTGTCCACACCTGTGTGGATCCCTGGGGACGGAGGAATCGCTGGTTCTGCGCACGATGACCGGCGTGGGGACGGCGACCGGCGTCGACTCGTCGAGAAGTTGTCCCCAGGGATGTGCACAGCTGGGGGAAAGTCCGGTCGGCACCGTTCCGCGACCCGTCGACACGGCACCCCCCAGCTCCCGGCCGACGAGCCCCCCGGATCCCGGTCGCGCTCGGCTGACCTGCAGGTATGCCCGTGCGAGGTGATCCGGCCCGCACGGGGCGCCGCCGACCGCCCGCGCCCGGTGCACACCACCTGGGGACGGGCCGGGGAGACGCAGGGGACAGCAGGTGGACCGCCGGCGGTGTCCGTGCACAACCGTCGATCTGTCCACGTGTCGACAACAGGGAGACGCCGACCGCCCACAATCGGCCAACACCCCGATCCGGGCGCTGACCTGCGCGAAGGGCCTCGATCCCCAGGTTCCACACCAGTGATGACGAGGATGAAGGAGTTATCCCGGAATATTCTCGAACCACAGTCTGGGTGGGGACGCTCCGTTGGGCAGGGTTCCCGGCTCCCGGATGCCGATCACCGAGGCCTCATGGAGAACAGCAGCCCATCGAGGGACCGGGGTTTCCCCACCAGGGGCTGCAACAGGCACGATGAGCACCGCAGCGGAGCCTCTGCCCCGCGGCAGGACGGACGACGAGCTCCGCGCCCGTGGCGGCCACCTCCCCGGTGGTCCCACGGACGCGGACCGAGCATGGGTGGGTCGAGAGATGAAGTTCCGGGTGGCACGTGAGGTGCTCGCCGACGCCGTCGCCTGGACGGCGCGCAGCCTGCCGCCGCGGCCGTCGGTACCGGTGCTGGCGGGCATCCTGCTCGAGGCCGACGGGAACCAGCTGTCGGTCTCCGGCTTCGACTACGAGGTCTCCGCGCGCTCCGAGGTCGACGTGCAGACCAGCGAGAGCGGACGGGTGCTGGTCCCGGGCCGGCTGCTGGCCGAGATCACCCGCGCGCTGCCGCCACACCCGGTCGAGATCACCGCCGAGGGGCCGCGCCTGGCGATCACCTGCAGCAACGCGCGGTTCAGCCTGCCCACGCTGCCGGTCGAGGACTACCCGTCCCTGCCGGCGATGCCCTCGGCGGCCGGCATCGTCGACAGCGAGGTCTTCAGCGAGGCCGTGGCCCAGGTCGCCATAGCCGCCGGGCGGGACGACACGCTGCCGATGCTCACCGGTGTCCGGCTGGAGATCGACGACGACCAGATCACCCTGGCCGCCACCGACCGCTACCGCCTGGCCGTGAGGGAGTTCGCCTGGCGCCCGCAGACCTCGGGCCTGTCGGCCGCGGTGCTGGTGCCCGCCCGCACGCTGGCCGAGGCCGCGAAGACGCTGACCAGCGGGCCGGAGATCACCCTCTCGCTGTCCTCGGGCAGCTCCGGCGAGGGCATCCTCGGCCTCTCCGGCAAGGACCGGCAGACCACCACCCGGCTGCTGGACGCCGAGTTCGTGAAGTACCGCGCGATCATGCCGTCGGAGTCGTTCGCCAACGCCACGCTCCCGGTCGGCCTGTTCACCGACGCCGCCAAGCGCGTGGCGCTGGTCGCCGAGCGGGGGACGCCGCTGCGCTGCGAGTTCAGCCCGGGCCAGGTGACCCTGCGGGCGGGTGGCAGCGACGACGAGGGGCAGGCGGAGGAGCGCTGCGACGTCGACTTCGACGGCGAGCCGCTCACCATCGGGTTCAACCCGACGTTCCTCCTCGACGGCCTGGCCGCCGTGCACACCGAGCGGGCGCGCATGGACTTCACCAGCCCGCTCAAGCCCGCCGTGCTCTCCGGCGTCGACGAGCCGCCGGCCGACGGCGACGCGCCGCCGGTGCCGGCCGGGCGCGCCGGCAGCTACCGGTACCTGATCATGCCGGTGCGGCTGCCGGGGTGAAGCGAGAGCCCGGTCCTCCTCACCGCTCGCACGCTCGCGGCGAGCCCCTGGACCGGGCCGCGGCGAGCGGCCCGAGGTGTCAAGGTTGTGCCGGGCGAGCACGATGGCAGTCAACGCAGTCGAGGTCGAAGAGGGGCGAGTCGTGCAGCTGGGTCTGATCGGGCTGGGCAAGATGGGCGGCAACATGGCCGAGCGGCTGCGCCGCGCCGGTCACGAGATCGTGGGCTACGACCGGGCTCCGGGGAAACGGGACGTCGAGAGCCTGCCGGCACTCGTCGAGGCGCTCGCCGAGCCCCGCGTCGTCTGGGTGATGGTGCCCTCGGGCGAGCCGACGAAGGCCACCGTCAAGGAGCTCGCCGGCCTCCTCGCCCCCGGTGACGTGATCATCGACGGCGGCAACTCCAAGTACACCGACGACCAGGTGCACGACGTCATGTGTCGCGAGAAGGGCATCGGCTACATCGACTGCGGCGTCTCCGGCGGCGTGTGGGGCCTGGAGAACGGCTACGCGCTCATGGTCGGGGGCACGAAGGAGGACGTCGCCAAGGCGCAGCCGATCTTCGACGCCCTGAAGCCGCCGGCCCCGGTGGACGAGTCCGGGCAGGAGATCCCGGGCGCGGGCTACGTGCACGCGGGCCCGGTCGGCGCCGGCCACTTCAGCAAGATGGTCCACAACGGCATCGAGTACGCGCTGATGCAGGCCTACGGGGAGGGCTACGAACTGCTCGCCGCGGTCGACCTGATCGAGGACGTCCCCGGCGTGATCGCCTCCTGGACGCAGGGCACCGTCATCCGCTCCTGGCTGCTGGACCTGCTGGTCCGTGCGCTGCAGGAGGACCCGGCGCTGGAGCGCATCTCCGGCTATGCGGAGGACTCCGGCGAGGGCCGCTGGACCGTGGAGCAGGCGATCGAGAACGCCGTCCCCATGCCGACGATCGCGGCCTCGCTGTTCGCCCGGTTCTCCTCCCGCCAGGAGGACTCGCCGACCATGAAGGCCGTCGCCGCGCTGCGCAACCAGTTCGGCGGGCACGCGGTCCGCGCCGTCCAGGCGCAGGAGGCCGAGCGGCCCGCGTGAACGGAAGGACCCCCGGGAAGGAGCTCCCTGCCCCGCACCGCTCGCAGGCTCGCGGCGGAGCCCCTGCCGGTAGGCCGGCAGCGGCTCGGCGCGGGCCACTGGACGGCCGCCGCCCCGGTCACCCACCTCGGGTGCTGAGGTGTACCTGAGGCACCTGCAGGTGGGCGACTTCCGCAGCTGGGAACGGGTCGACCTGGCCCTGGGCCCGGGGCCAACGGTGTTCGTCGGCCGCAACGGGGAGGGCAAGACCAACCTCGTCGAGGCGGTCGGCTACCTGGCCACCATGGGCAGCCACCGGGTGTCCGGTGACGCGCCGCTGGTCCGCCACGGATCGGGCCAAGCCGTGGTCCGGGCCGCGCTGCGCCGCGGAGACCGGGAGCTGCTGGTCGAGATCGAGATCAACCCCGGCAAGGCCAACCGGGTGCGGGTGAACCGGGCGGCGCTGCCCCGGCCGCGCGAGCTGCTCGGGCTGGTGCGCACGGTGCTCTTCGCGCCGGAGGACCTCTCCCTCGTCCGGGGTGACCCGACCGAGCGGCGGCGGTTCCTCGACGAGCTGCTGGCCACCCGCACGCCCCGGCTGGCGGGGGTGCGCAGCGACTACGACCGGGTGCTCAAGCAGCGCAACGCCCTGCTCAAGACCGCCCGGCTGGCGCGCGGCAAGGCGGTGGAGACCCTCGACGTCTGGGACGGCCACCTCACCGACCTCGGTGCGCAGGTCCTCGCCGCGCGCCTGCGGCTGGTCGCCGACCTGGTCCCGCACGTCGCCGACTCCTACGCCGGCGTCGCCGGGGAGGGCGCCGTCGCGGCCGGGCTCGGGTACAGCTCGACGGTGCCGCTGGCCGGTGACGGCGCGGCCCTGCCCGCCGGCGCCGCGCTGCCCTCGGTGGAGGAGCTGGCCGAGGCGATGCGCGCCCGCATCGCCGAGCGCCGGGGCGACGAGCTCGACCGCGGCATGACGCTGGTCGGCCCGCACCGCGACGACCTGGTGATCCACCTCGGGCCGGCCCCCGCGAAGGGTTTCGCCAGCCACGGCGAGTCCTGGTCGCTGGCCCTGGCGCTGAAGCTGGCCACCTTCGCGCTGCTGCGCAGCGAGGGGGAGGATCCGATCCTGGTGCTGGACGACGTCTTCGCCACCCTGGACGCCGAGCGGCGCGCGGCGCTGGCCGCCGTCGCCCGGTCGGCCGAGCAGACGCTGATCACCGCCGCCGTGGTCGACGACGTGCCCGTGGAGCTGCGGGGGACCCGCGTCGAGGTGGGGCGCGGCATGGCGTTCGTGGTGAAGGATGCGGTCCCGGTGGGTGAGGGAGGCGATCCGTGAGCGACGACCGGCCGGCACGGCCCAGCGACATCGCGCGTGCCGCGCTCGAGGCGGCCCGTGCCGCGTCGGCGTCCCGGCCGCGGCCGACCCGGCGCCGGATCGCCGGCCCGCGCCGCACCTGGACCGGGCCGCGACCGGGCGCCGACGACCCGCAGCCGCTCGGCAACCTGGTCGACGCGCTCGTCGACCAGCAGGACTGGTCGGCCCGCACGAAGGTCGGGTCGGTGTTCGGCCGGTGGGACGCGATCGTAGGCCCGGACATCGCGTCGCACTGCCGGCCGCAGACCCTCACCGAGGGGGAGCTGCTGGTCGTGGCCGAGTCCACGGCGTGGGCCACCCAGCTGCGGCTGCTGGCGCCCTCCATCCTGGGCAAGCTGCGCGCGCAGGTCGGCGGGGACGTCGTGACGCGGTTGCGCGTTGTCGGACCGACGGCTCCCAGCTGGAAGAAGGGTCCGCGTTCGGTGCGCGGCCGGGGGCCGCGCGACACCTACGGATGAGGCGCCCGCCCGGCGGGCCGGCGCCGGGGAGGACGATGCAGGGATGAGCACCCCCCGCGACGGTGACCGGGACGGCTTCGACGACGGCGACGGCCGCGGCTGGCGTGAACCGCCGCACCTCGGCGGCGGTGGTGGCGACGAGGAGGACCGCCCCAACTTCGCCGACCGCCGGAAGACGCCGCGCGACGAGCCGCCGGCGAACCAGCCGTGGCAGCCGCCTGGGTGGGACCTGCCCGCCGCGGAGCCCGACCGGCCGGCCCCCCGCGCGGACGTGCCACCGCCGCCCCAGGTCCCGCCGCCCCAGGTCCCGCCGCCCCAGGTCCCGCCGTCGGAGCAGGCCCCGCCCTCGCAGCCGGTGCCGCCTGGGCAGCAGTACCCGCCGCCGCAGCACCCGCAGGAGCAGTCCCCGCCCCAGGGCTTCCCGCCCTCCGAGCAGCCGGCGCAGCGCGGGCTGTTCGGCCGTCGCCGGCGCAAGCCGGGCGCCGTCGAGCAGGTGTTCCGCTACGAGGGCGACCTCGTCGGGGCCCAGGGCTGGGCGCTGCAGCAGGGGTGGACCGTCTCCGACGGCACCGCCCCGCAGGACGCCGGCCTCGCCGACCTGATCGCCAGCGCCCCGGTGCGGGCCACCAAGGACCACCGCGCCGGGAACGTCCTGCGCGGGCGGGCCGGCTCGCTGGAACTGGTCGCGTTCGACATCGTCTACGCATCGGGGCGTTACCTGGTCCCGGAGTACGCGGTCACCGCCGTCCCCATGCTGGGCACCGTGCCCGGCTTCCGGCTGAGCCCGGCGCGCTTCTGGCGGCACCGGACCGGCGGTCTGGTCCCCATGCCCAGCGGCGACCAGACCTTCGACGCCCGCTGGCTGCTGCTGGCCGCGGAGGACGACCCGCGGCTGCGCCGCCTCGCGCAGGACCCCGCCGTGCACGGCGTGCTGCTCGGCAGCGACGACGGCGACGAGTTCTGGTCGGCCGCCGTCCGCGGGGGTGGTGGGGCGGGTGACCACGTGGCGGCGATCCGGCCCGACGGGCACCGGCCGCAGCTGCTCGAGCACCACGCGCGCCTGCTGACCGCGATCACCGCTGCGCTCACCGCCGGGTACTGACGGCGCCGGTACCCGTGACCGCACCCACCCCCACGGACTCCGCCGGGCCGGCCGGGGGCACCGCGCCGCCCCCGGCCGCCCGGCTGCGCGACCTGCTGCCGCTGCTGCGGCCGCACCGCCGCCGGCTGCTGCTGGCCGCGGGTCTGTCCCTGGTGGGGGCGGCCGCCGCGCTCGCCCAGCCGGCCCTCGTGGCTCGGGTCATCGACGTGGTGGGGGCCGGTGAGCCGCTGCTCCCCGCGGTCGGGCTGCTCGTGGTCGTCCTGCTGGCCGCCTCGGCGCTCTCGGCGCTGCAGCAGTTCGTCCTGCAGCGCACGGCCGAGGGGTTCGTGCTCACCACCCGCTTCGCCCTGGTGGACCGGCTGCTGCGGCTGCCGGTGGCCGAGTACGACCGCCGGCGCACCGGCGACCTGATGTCCCGCGTCGGCTCGGACACCACCCTGCTGCGCGCCACGGTCACCTCCGGCGTCGTCGACGTCGCCGGTTCGGTGGTGGTCGGGGTCGGCGCGCTGGTGGCGATGGCCGTGGTCGATGTCTGGCTGCTGCTCGTGACGGTGCTGGCCGTCGCCATCGGTGCGGTCACCGCCGTCCTGGCCTCCCGCGGCGTGCGCCGGCTCTCCCAGCGCGCCCAGGAGGAGGTCGGCGCGATGACCGCGGCGGTCGAGCGGGCGCTGTCGGCGGTGCGCACCATCCGGGCCAGCGGTGCCACGGCGCGGGAGGTCGCGGCCGTCGGCGCGAGCGCCTGGCGGGCGTACGCGGCCGGGGTCCAGGTGGCCCGGCTGGAGGCGCTGGTCTCGCCGGCCGGGTCGATCGCCGTGCAGGGCGCCTTCCTGGCCGTCCTCGGCGTCGGTGGCTACCGCGTGACGAGCGGCTCCATCACCGTGGCGTCCCTGGTGGCGTTCATCCTCTACCTGTTCCTGCTGGTCATGCCGCTGGGGCAGGCGATCGGCGCGTGGACCCAGCTGCAGACCGGGCTGGGGGCCCTCACCCGCATCCAGGAGGTGCTCGCCCTGCCCCCGGAGGACGACGAGCGCCCGCAGCGGGCCGGGTCGCGGCCGGCCGGGCCGGCGGCCGGCGCGCCGCTGCTCGAGCTGGACGACGTCTCGTTCGCCTATCCGGATGGGACACCGGTGCTGCACGGGGTGTCCCTGCAGGTCGCCGCCGGCAGCCGGGTCGCGCTCGTCGGCCCTTCGGGGGCGGGGAAGTCCACGGTGCTGGCGCTGATCGAGGGCTTCTACCCGCACTCCGGGGGCGCGATCCGGTGGGCGGGCACCGACGTCCGGGACCTGCCCCGGGCGGCTCTGCGCGCCCGGCTCGGCTACGTCGAGCAGGAGGCCCCCGTCCTCGCCGGCAGCGTGCGGGACAACCTACTGCTCACCCGGCCGGACGCCACCGACCCCGAGCTCTGGGCGGTGCTCGCCGACGTCGGACTCACCGACGTCGTCCGGCGCTCGCCGCGCGGGCTCGACGTGCTGGTCGGCGACGAGGGCGTGCTGCTGTCCGGAGGTGAGCGGCAGCGGCTGGCCATCGCGCGCTCGCTGCTCGCCCGCCCCGAGCTCCTGCTGCTCGACGAGCCGACGGCCAGCCTGGACGCGCGCAACGAGGGGCTGCTGCGCACCACCCTGGCGGCGGCGTCGGCGGGTCGGGCGCTGCTGGTCGTCGCCCACCGGCTGTCCACGGTGCTCGACAGCGACCAGATCGTGGTGCTCGACGAGGGGCGGGTGGTCGCGCGCGGCACCCACGACGAGCTGGTCGGCAACAGCCCGCTCTACCGGGAGCTCGCGGCGGCCCAGCTGCTGGTGTGATCCCGCCGGGATCAGGTGACCTGATCCTCGCGCGTCCTCCCTCGCGGTGGGCGCTGAGGGAGGACGCCGTACGGCGCGGGAGGACGGCGGGCGCAGCGCCGTCCCGCGCCGCCGCGACCGTGTTCCACGTGGAACTCCGGCGGTGCCGACGACGAGCGCGCGACCTCGAACCGGCCAGCGCCGTCCCTGGCGGCGTGTCGGGGCGGAGGGCAAGCAGGATGGTGGCGGTCATCCTGCGAGCGGCGCAGACACGACGTCAGGGCGTGCACGGCACGGTTCCTGTCGTACCTCGCGCTATCGTGGGAGACGAAAACCGTCAGCAACCGGCTGAGCGCCCTCCTGCGCCGTCCCGGCCCCCCGCGCGTGCTCGGGGCCCGGCGCGCCGGTTGCTCGAGAGGAAGGCCCCACGTGGTCGCAGCACCCCAGGTCGACAACACCTACTCCGGCAGCTCCATCACCGTCCTCGAGGGTCTCGAGGCGGTGCGCAAGCGCCCCGGTATGTACATCGGCTCGACCGGTGAGCGCGGTCTGCACCACATGGTGTGGGAGGTCGTGGACAACGCCGTCGACGAGGCGCTGGCCGGCTACTGCGACACCGTGAAGGTCACCCTGCTGGCCGACGGCGGCGTCCGGGTCGAGGACAACGGCCGTGGCATCCCGGTGGACATGCACCCCGTCGAGAAGCGGCCGACGGTCGAGGTGATCATGACCGTCCTGCACGCGGGCGGGAAGTTCGACGGCAAGAGCTACGGCGTGTCCGGCGGTCTGCACGGCGTCGGCGTCACCGTCGTCAACGCGCTCTCGACCAGGCTCGACGTCCGCGTCTGGACCCGCGGCAAGGAGTGGCACCAGGAGTACACCGAGGCCAAGCCGGGTCCGCTGGAGGAAATCGGTCCGACCGACAAGCGCGGTAGCCAGATCACCTTCTGGGCCGACGGCGGCATCTTCGAGACCACGACCTACTCGTTCGACACGATCAACCGCCGGCTCCAGGAGATGGCCTTCCTGAACGCCGGGCTGACCATCGTGCTGCGCGACGAGCGCCCGGGCCACGCCAAGGCCGAGACGGGGGTGGGCGAGGAGTCGCTGGCCGAGGCGGCCACGCCGACCGAGGCCGAGGACGAGGCGTTCGAGCCCACCGAGGTCACCTACCGGTACGACGGCGGCCTCGTCGACTACGTCGGCCACATCAACAAGCGGCGGACGCCGATCCACAAGTCGGTCATCGGCTTCTCCGCCGAGGGCACCGGCAAGAACGACATGGCCATGTCGGTGGACATCGCGATGCAGTGGTCCGACGCCTACTCCGAGTCGGTGCACACCTTCGCCAACGTCATCAACACCCACGAGGGCGGCACCCACGAGGAGGGCTTCCGCGCGGCGCTCACCTCGATCGTCAACCGGTACGCCGTCGAGAAGAAGCTGCTCAAGGAGAAGGACGAGAAGCTCACCGGCGACGACATCCGCGAGGGCCTCGCGGCGATCGTCTCGGTGAAGCTGGGCGACCCGCAGTTCGAGGGGCAGACCAAGACCAAGCTCGGCAACACCGAGGTCAAGGGCTTCGTGCAGAAGATCTGCAACGAGCAGATCGGGCACTGGTTCGAGTCCAACCCGACCGAGGCCAAGACGATCATCACCAAGGCCGCCTCGGCGGCCCGCGCCCGGCGCGCGGCGCAGGACGCCCGCAAGCTGGCCCGCAAGAGCCTGCTCTCGGTCAGCGGCCTGCCCGGCAAGCTGGCCGACTGCCGCTCGACGGACCCGCGCAACTCGGAGGTCTACATCGTCGAAGGTGACTCGGCCGGTGGTTCGGCGAAGTCCGGCCGCGACTCGATGTACCAGGCGATCCTGCCGATCCGCGGCAAGATCATCAACGTCGAGAAGGCGCGCATCGACCGGGTCCTCAAGAACACCGAGGTCCAGTCGATGATCACCGCTTTCGGCACCGGCATCCACGACGAGTTCGACATCACCAAGCTCCGCTACCACAAGATCGTGCTGATGGCGGACGCCGACGTGGACGGCCAGCACATCAGCACGCTCCTGCTCACGCTGCTGTTCCGCTTCATGCGCCCGCTGGTCGAGGGGCAGTACGTCTACCTGGCCAAGCCTCCGCTGTACAAGATCAAGTGGGGCGGCAAGGTCGGCGACGAGTACGCCTACAGCGACAAGGAGCGCGACGCCGTCGTCAAGGCCGGCGTCGAGAGCGGCCGCAAGATCAAGGACGAGATGATCCAGCGGTTCAAGGGGCTCGGGGAGATGAACGCCAGCGAGCTGTGGGAGACCACGATGAACCCCGAGACCCGAATCCTCCGCCAGGTGACGCTGGAGGACGCCGCCGCCGCGGACGAGGTCTTCAGCATCCTCATGGGCGAGGACGTCGAGGCCCGGCGCAGCTTCATCACCCGCAACGCTCGCGACGTCCGCTTCCTCGACGTCTGAACCCCGGCCCCGTCCCGGCCCACTCCGAGGGGCGGGACGGGGCCTTAGCGGTCGACTTGGCCTTTTGTCCACCTCTGTGCACCGACCTGTGGAGACCTGAACCGTGACGGAGACCCCACCCCGCGACCGCGTCGAAGCGGTCGACCTCCAGCAGGAGATGCAGCGCAGCTACATCGACTACGCGATGAGCGTGATCGTCGGCCGCGCCCTGCCCGAGGTCCGCGACGGCCTCAAGCCGGTGCACCGCCGCGTGCTGTTCGCCATGTACGACCAGGGCTTCCGCCCGGACCGCGGCTACGTGAAGTGCGCCCGCCCGGTCGCCGAGGTCATGGGTAACTACCACCCCCACGGTGACTCGGCGATCTACGACGCCCTCGTCCGCCTCGCCCAGCCGTGGTCCATGCGCTACCCGCTGATCGACGGGCAGGGCAACTTCGGCTCGCCGGGCAACGACCCGGCGGCCGCGATGCGGTACACCGAGTGCCGCCTCACGCCGCTGGCCATGGAGATGCTGGCCGGCATCGACGAGGAGACCGTCGACTTCCAGGGCAACTACGACGGCCGCACCCAGGAGCCCGTCGTCCTGCCGGCGCGCGTCCCGAACCTGCTGATCAACGGCTCCGCCGGGATCGCGGTCGGCATGGCCACCAACATGCCGCCGCACAACCTGCGCGAGGTGGCCGCGGCCGTCTTCTGGATGCTCGACCACCCCGAAGCGGAGGCCGAGGAGGCCCTCACCGCCTGCATGGAGCGGATCAAGGGCCCCGACTTCCCGACCCACGGCCTGATCGTCGGCCGAGAGGGCATCGAGGATGCCTACCGCACCGGCCGCGGCTCGGTGCGCATGCGCGCCGTCGTCACCGTCGAGGAGGACGCCCGGGGCCGCGTGCAGCTCGTCGTCACCGAGCTGCCCTACCAGGTCAACCCCGACAACCTCGCCGAGAACATCGCCGACCTGGTCAAGGACGGCCGGCTCCAGGGCATCAGCGAGATCGCCGACGAGTCCAGCGACCGCGTCGGCCGCCGGCTGGTCATCACGCTGCGCCGCGACGCCGTCGCCAAGGTCGTGCTGAACAACCTCTACAAGCACACCCAGCTGCAGACGTCGTTCGGCTGCAACATGCTCTCCATCGTCGACGGCGTGCCGCGCACGCTCCGGTTGGACGAGCTGGTCCGCAACTGGGTGCTGCACCAGATCGAGGTCATCCAGCGGCGCACCCGGTACCGGCTGCGCAAGGCGGAGGAGCGCGCGCACATCCTGCGCGGCTACGCCAAGGCCCTGGACCACCTCGACGAGGTCATCGCCCTCATCCGGCGCAGCCCCTCGGCCGAGGAGGCGCGCGGGGGCCTGATGGAGCTCCTCGACATCGACGAGATCCAGGCCGTCGCGATCCTGGACCTGCAGCTGCGCCGGCTGGCCGCCCTCGAGCGCCAGCGGATCATGGACGAGCTCGCCGAGATCGAGGCCCGCATCGCCGACCTGCAGGCCATCCTCGCCTCGCCGGAGCGTCAGCGGCAGATCGTCAAGGACGAGCTCGCCGAGATCGTCGAGAAGTACGGCGACGACCGCCGCACGAAGTTCGTCCCCAACGAGGGCGACGTCTCGATGGAGGACCTCATCGCGGAGGAGGAGGTCGTCGTCACCATCACCCGCACCGGGTACGCCAAGCGGACCAAGAGCGACCTCTACCGGTCGCAGCGCCGCGGCGGCAAGGGCGTGATGGGGGCCCAGCTCAAGCAGGACGACATCGTCGACCACTTCTTCGTCGGCTCCACCCACGACTGGATCCTGTTCTTCACGAACAAGGGCCGGGTGTACCGGGCCAAGGCCTACGAGCTGCCGGAGGCCAACCGCACGGCCCGCGGCGCGCACGTGGCCAACATCCTGGCGTTCCAGGGCGACGAGAAGATCGCCCAGGTCATGCAGATCAAGGACTACACGGTCGCCCCGTACCTGGTGCTGGCCACCGCCAAGGGGCAGGTCAAGAAGACCCGGCTGACCGACTTCGACTCGCCTCGCCAGGGCGGCGTCATCGCGATCAACCTGCGCGACGGCGACGAGCTGGTCGGCGCCTCGCTGATCGACCCGGAGCAGGACCTCCTGCTGGTGACGCGCAAGGCGATGTCGATCCGCTTCAAGGCCGACGACGCCGCCCTGCGGCCGATGGGCCGCGCGACCGAGGGCGTCCGCGGCATCTCGCTGTCCGAGGACGACCGCCTGCTGTCGATGATCGTCGCGCAGGAGGGGGTCGACGTCCTCGTCGCCACCGAGCGCGGGTTCGCCAAGCGCACCGGCATCGAGAACTACCCGAACCAGGGCCGCGGCGGCAAGGGCGTGCTGACGGCCGACCCGAAGGCGCGCAAGGGGGCGCTCGTCGGGGCGCTCGCGGTGACCCTCGGCGACGAGCTCTACGCCATCACCTCCGGTGGCGGCGTCATCCGGACGCCGGTCAACGGGGTGCGGCACAACAAGGACCGGGCCACCATGGGCGTCAAGCTCATGAACTTGCCGGAGGACGTGTCGATCGTGGCGATCGCGCGTACGACGGACAACGACGAGCCTCCGGCCTAGGGTGAGTAGTTAGTCACGCAAGCGACTGCGGCTCCGCGGCGGCCCGAAGCCGCCGCGGAGCCCGGAACTGAAGGAGCGGCGGCGCCGCGGGGGGCCGGGGGGCTGGCCTGTCCCACCGGACGCACGGTTCGGTGCGCACCGACTCCCGGGCAGGGGACGGCAGCGCGGCGGAGAGCACCCCCACGGACGGCAAGCCGGCCCCGACGCAGTCCATCCCCGCGACCGGGAGCCAGCGGGCCCAGGCCCCCGGCACGGGCACGGCGCCCGTCGTCCCCCAGCCGCTGAACCCGGCAACCGGCGCCACGCCGGCCCAGCAGGGGGCGGCGTCCCAGGACGCGCCCCAGCAGGCGCCCTCGGACGACGGTGACGCGCCCGCGGGTGGCCCCGAGGGTGGCGCCGGCCCGGTGGGCGTCGGCGTGGGCAGCGCACGGACCGGCCGGGGCAAGGCCGGCCGCGGCCCGCGCCGCGCCCGCCTGCAGGTGCGCCACATCGACACCTGGTCGGCGCTGAAGATCTCGCTGATGCTGTCGATCGCCCTCTTCTTCATCTGGATGGTGGCGGTCGGCCTGCTGTACATGGTCCTCGGCGGGCTGGGCGTCTTCGAGGCCGTGAACGACCTGTTCGGGCAGATCGGCAGCGCGTCGGGCGCGGAGTCCACGGGCGACGTCGTGACCCTCGGCGTGGTGTTCTGGGGCGCGGCGGTCATCGGGGCGATCAACGTCGTCCTGCTCACCGCGCTGTGCACCGTCGGCACGTTCATCTACAACCTCTGCTCCGACCTGGTCGGTGGGCTCGAGGTCACGCTCTCCGAACGGGACTGAATCACTGCGATCCTCCGGATCGCACCGCGGCCACGTGCCGTCCCCGGGTGGGCGGAGCGTGGCCGTCGTCCTTTCGCGGGACCCTCCGGGCCCCACTCGGGACGACACCGCGGCCACGTGCCGTCCCCGGGTGGGCGGACCGTGGCCGTCGTCCTTTCGCGGGACCCTCCGGGCCCCACTCGGGACGACACCGCGGCCACGTGCCGTCCCCAGGTGGGCGGACCGTGGCCGTCGTCCTTTCGCGGGACCCTCCGGGCCCCACTCGGGACGACACCGCGGCCACGTGCCGTCCCCAGGTGGGCGGACCGTGGCCGTCGTCCTTTCG
>NZ_JASNFN010000039.1:0-33674 GCF_030731085.1 Blastococcus carthaginiensis
ACGGTCCCAAGGCGGCGAGCAACCTGACGACGGCTCCCACTCATGTGCTGCAACCGGGCCCGGCCTCGGCGGGCCGGCCCACTTCCCTCATCCGGGGCATCCGTGGCCAGGCCAGTGGTGGCAATCAGTCGGACGAGGCTCGACACGATCCCTCAAGATCGTCTCTCCCTCAGAGCCGCTTTCCTCGCCACCCACCGGACCAGCCGGGATGCTCATGCAACCCTGGAACCCCGAAGCTGATCAAGCACCGGAGCTCTTTACATGAGCGGGCGCCGGTCACCCGCCGGTCAGCCGCCGGTTTGCAACTGATCGACGGAGCCGATCGGCACCACGCCCTCGGCCCGGGCCCGGGCTGCCGGATCGACGGAGATGAACAGGTCCGCCTGCAGCCGGGTGACGGCCAGGTACTCGGCGTCGGTCGTCGAGGGCAGCCCGTGCTCACGGGCGATCTGCCAGGCGACCCGTCGCGACACGCGGTCACTGAGCGAGCGGATCTTCACGCGGGTCATGGTGTCGTGGCGCTCCAACGCGTCGGCCTCGGTCAGCTCGCCCCGGGAGACGGCGGCGAACAGCAGCTCGAGCGCCTGGGAGCGCAGCACCTGCGGGGCGACCAACTGGTGGCCGGGCGCCACCGCGATGCGCTCGGCCACCACGTGCAGCAGCGTGGGTGCGTCGATCACGAACCGCGTCATGCGTCGGGACCGTAACGCCGCCTTGCTGCGGGCGCGCATCAGAACGGCGGCGGGGTCGTCGAGGCGACCAGACCGCTGGGCGTGGTGACGGTGAGCGTGCTGTCGGCGGCCAGGTGGTGCTGCCAGCCCGGGGCCTGGTGCTTGCCCCGGTGGTGCGAGGTGCAGTAGCCGACCAGGTTCGCCGCGCTCGTCTCCCCCTCGGGCCAGCGCCGGTCGTGATCCAGTTCGCCACGCCTGGGCACGGGCCGGCGGCAACCGGGCTGTCGGCACCGGCGGTCGCGAGCCCGCACGAACCGGTCGAGACGGGCGCCCGGCCGGTATCCGTCGGTCGGCGGCGGAGCGCCGAGACCAGGCATGCCGCCCAGGTCGTGGGTGCAGCGGCCCGGGTTCCGCCGGCATGCACGCGCCTGGCACCGGGAGCGTCGACGGAGCTCATCGGCGTCGGTGAGCGCCACCAGCGCGCCGGTCAGCTCGTCGACGACCGCGATCCGCGGGCGGTCGACCAGTCCACCGCCACCGGTCCGGTCGAGCAGATCGGCGAGTGCGGCCCGTTGGGCGTCGGTCGCGGCCCCGAGTGCGGAGAGCGCATCGGAGGCCGAGGACGCCCGACCCTCCGGGCTCCGCTGCCAGGCAGCCTCGTCGTCTGCGCCAGTCGCCTCAGCGTCCGCCACCGCGCCCCACGCCCGACCCACCGCCCGCTCCAGGCCGAGCAGGACCGCTCCTGCGGCCTCGACCGCGCGGTCGGCCGCCGCCCAGGAGCCCGGCTCGGGCGCAGGGACGTCGGCGAGGACAGGGCCGCGATCGGGCTCGGGCGCGGGGGCGTCGGCGAGGACAGGGCCGCGATCGGGCTCGGGCGCGGGGGCGTCGGCGAGGACAGGATCGCGATCGGGCTCGGGCGCGGGGGCGTCGGCGAGGGCAGGGCCGGGAACCGGTTCGGGCGCCGGCTCGGGCCCAGGCTCCGAGCAAGCGCCGTCGTCGGCGCGCCAGGCCGGGTCCAGCCACGGGAGGACGTCCATCGCGGCCGGCATCGACTCCCACCGGGCCGCCTCCGCCCAGAACCGGGCCTGCTCCTCAGGTGGCGGGTCCTCCGCACCACGCCATTCCTCGAGCACCCGCGCCTCGGTGGCCGCCCACCAGTCGGCCAGCTCCTCCTCCTCGGTCGGGTGCCAGGCCGCTGCACCAGCGCGCGAGGACGAAGGCGCATCGGGAGCTGAGGTGGCGTCCGGAGCGGGAGTCGGGTCCGGAGCGGGAGCCGGGTCCGGAGCGGGGGTCGGGTCCGCGGCGGGGGTCTCGCCGGAAGCGGGAGCCGACCCCGGGGCGCCGGCGGACTCCGCGGCGCCGGCCGTGTCGGGGGCGCCTGCCGCGTCCGGGGGCGTGACGTCGGGCAGGAGACCGAGAGCGCGAGCGAGCGCCCGCACCATCTCGGCCGGCACCACCTGGCCGTTGATCTCCCCCGGCTGGTCACCACCCAGCACGGTGCGCACACCGGCCACCAGGGTGAGCTGCGCCTGCACGGGCGGGAGGCCGTTCTCCCCCGGCCGCAGCACCAGGTCGAGCAGGCAGTCTGCCATCCTCTGCCCACGGGTGCGCCGGTCGTCGGGGGTGGGCTCGAGGGAGTCGGCGTACCGGCCCAGCGCGTCGAGGAGCGCCTGCGCCTCCGGCACGGAGAGCAGCGCGCTCAGCACGGCCGTCCCGTCGGCAGCACCGGGCCGGACGGAGACGCCGCGCTCGCGGAGCGCACGGGTCAGACGGCCGGCGGCGTCCCGGGCGTCCCGCCGGAGCACGACCCGGCGCGCCTTGTCACCCAGCTGCGCCGGGGTGGTGACCCGGCCGGTGGCCCAGGCGAGCAGCTCGGCCTCCACCTCGGCCCGGATCCTGTCGTCGGCGATCGGCGCGACGGTCCCGAGCATCGGCCACAGGTGCCCATCGTGGAGCGCCCCCGCCTCGAGGGCGCCCAGCGTCTGCGGCAACCGGTGCACGAGCGTGAGGGACCGGGTGAGCAGCGCCTCCGCCGACTGGGAGATGCGGGACAGGGCGAGGGAGAGCTCCTGCGTCGCCCACTCGCTGACGCCGGACAGCACCTCCGCACGCGAGGCCCGGCGGTCGGCGCTCATGGCACCCGGCTTGCCGGGCTGCCGGTCCGCGGACGAGGGCCGGGTGGCGGCGAACTCGGCGATCGCCCGGGCCCGCAACGCCGTCTGCCGGGCGATCTCCCGGTCGGCGGCCTGGACCGCGCCGAGCGGGCCCGACGCCCACCCGGCCGCCGGCGCACCGGCATCGACGTCGTCCGCCCGCATCGCTTCCGCCATGCATCGAACGTACGTTCGACCACTGACATTCCTGGATCTCAGCCCGACCGCAGGTCCAGTCCCATCAGCACCTCGTCCCGCCGATCGTCCGCGGCGATCTGCAGCGCACCGGGCCAGCAGCCGGCGACGACCCACCCGTGCCGCCCGTAGAAGGACTCCAGCCCCATCCCGCCGCGCACCTCGAGCCGCAGCGAGTCCAGGCCGAGGTCGTCGCGCGCCGCCCGCGCCACCTCGCCCATCAACGCGCCACCCACCCCGCACCCCCGGGCGGCGGGCGACGTCTGGACGTGCGTCACCCGGCCCCAGTGCGCGGCGACCGGGTCGGCGTTCCCCGTCAGCACCAGCCAGCCGGCGAGCCCTCCCTCGTGCACCGCGACGAGCAGCCGGCGCAGCCGCGGGTCGAGCCCGGCGACCAGCCGGTCCACCACCGGCCCTACGACACCGTCGTCCACCGGCACCTGCCGGGCGAAGCCGACCGCTCCGCCGCCGTTGACCACGTCCCGCCAGCAGGTGACCAGTCGCGCCCGCGTCCGCGGGGTCACGTGGTCGGGGTCGGTCAGCCAGCGCAGCGGGGGCACCGGCGGAGTCTGTCAAGCCGTCGCGATGCCGCCGGGGACGCCTGGGATCACCGGGGCCGGCGGGAGTGACGAGCCGGTCCGTTCCGGCCATGACGATCGCCACAGCGGCCGGACGGCGTCGGCAAACGCCCTGGTCAGGGGTTCGGCGACAGGCCGCCATACGTCCCGACGGCGGTGGCGCGCGGGAAGCCCCCGTTGGGCGTGTTGCCCGGCCGCCGATCAGAATGGGCCCCGACATGGCGACTGCAGCAGCAGCGGCGGCCCGGGCCCCGCAGACGACCAGCCGACCGCTCCGGGCATGGCAGCAGGCCGCCCTCGGCCAGTACGAGGAGGCATCCCCCAAGGACTTCCTGGTCACCGCTACGCCGGGCGCCGGGAAGACGACCTTCGCCCTGACGCTGGCCGCCCGGCTGCTGTCGCGGCGGGAGGTCGCCCGCGTGATCGTCGTCGCCCCGACCGACCACCTGCGGCTGCAGTGGGCCGAGGCAGCCGACGCGATGGGCATCGTCCTCGACCCGAACCTGACCAACGCCGTCGGCCCGGTGCGCGCCGGCACCCAGGGATACGTGACCACCTACGCGCAGGTGGCGGGCAAGCCGATGCTGCACGCCGCCCGCGCCACCGCCGTCAAGTCGCTGGTCATCCTCGACGAGGTGCACCACGCCGGCGACGGGCTCTCCTGGGGCGAGGCGGTCGAGGAGGCATACGGCATGGCCGCCCGCCGGCTCTGCCTGACCGGGACGCCGTTCCGCACCAAGCCCGACGAGCGCATCCCCTTCGTCCGGTACGAGGAGGACACCTTCGAGGGCGAGGCCGGCGGCCTGGTCAGCCGCGCCGACTACACCTACGGCTACAAGGAGGCGCTCGCCGACAACGTCGTCCGCCCGGTCGTCTTCGCCGCCTACACCGGCACCTCCCGCTGGCGGAACTCCGCCGGCGAGGTGGTCGCCGCGTCGCTGAGCGAAGCCGGCACCAAGTCGGTGGAGATGCAGGCCTGGCGCACCGCCCTGGATCCCAAGGGCCAGTGGGTGCCGCACGTCATCGCCGCGATGGACGACCGGATCACCCACCTGCGCGAGGAGGGCGGCATGCCGGACGCCGCCGGGCTGATCCTCGCCAGCGACCAGGACGACGCCCGCGACTACGCCAAGATCGTGCGGCGGGTGACCGGCAAGGCGCCGGAGCTGATCCTCTCGGACGACCCGAAGGCGTCGAAGAAGATCGAGCGGTTCGCGACCGGCTCGGCCCGCATCGCCGTCTGCGTCCGCATGATCTCCGAGGGCGTCGACGTCCCGCGCGCCGCCGTCCTGGCATGGATGACCTCCTACCGGACGCCGCTGTTCTTCGCCCAGGCCGTCGGCCGCGTCGTCCGCTCCCGGGCGTCGCACGAGTCGGCCACGGTGTTCCTCCCCGCCGTGCGCCCGCTGCTGTCGCTGGCCGCCTCGATGGAGGAGCAGCGCAACCACGTCATGCCGCCGCCGAAGACGGTGCAGGGCGACGAGCTCGACCTCGAGCCGCTGCCGCCCAAGGAGAAGGATCCCGACGGCATGAAGCAGTGGGAGGCGCTGGAGGCCGACGCCCGCTTCGCGCACGTGCTCCACGGGGGGACGGCGCACACCGGCGAGGGCCGTCCGGCGACCGTCGTGGCGCCCGAGGAGGAGGACTTCCTCGGCATCCCCGGCCTGCTCACCCCCGAGCAGACGGCGTCGCTGCTGGCCAAGCGCGACGAGGAGCTGCGGCTGCGCATCGCGCAGAGCCACCGGGACGACGCCGACGACTTCATGGTCGTCGAGGACCATCCCGACGAGGACGACGCCGGCCGTTCGTGGCGCGATGCCGCCGAGCTGCGCCGGGAGATCAACAAGCTGGTCAACCGGGTCGCGGCGCGGACCTCGCAGCCGCAGGCCGTGGTGCACACCCAGCTGCGCCAGTCGGTGCCCGGGCCGCCGTCGGCGTCGGCGTCGGTCGACGTGCTGCGTGCCCGCCGGGAGCGCCTCCGCACGATGCTCTAGAGCGCTCAGTCGTGGACCGGTGGGACGTCTGCACGGACCAGCCGGAGCCGATCGGCTGGGATGACGCCCGGGAAGTAGTCGTATCCCTCCCCGGAGGTCACCAGGTCGGCCGGGTCGACCCCCTCGACGACCCAGACGTCGACCGGACCGCCGGTGTTGTTCATGTCGACGAACCAGTCCGCCGTCCATTCGTCGGGAGCGAGGAAGCACCCCTCTTGCTCCGGCACCGGGCTGCCGGTGATCCCCGGTGCGGAGGCCATCCGCCGCCAGTCGAGCCCGTGTTCCAGGATCGACGCGCGGTTCGAGGACGAGGTGACGTGAAACATCACGGGCCGGCCAGCAGCCCGCGCGCGGCGGCGATGGCGACGGCCTCGGTGCGGCCGCTCGCGCCGAACTTGGCCAGGATGTTGCTGACGTGCACGCTCGCGGTCTTCTCGCTGATGTAGAGCTCCGCGCCGATCTGCCGGTTCGTGCGCCCGAGCGCCAGCAGCCTCAGTACCTCCGCCTCCCGCGGGGTGAGGACGGCGGAGACATCGACCGCCCGGACACCGACGACGTCGAGCCGGCCCCGGCGTGCCAGCGCCTCCACCGCCTCCCGCAGCGGCCGTGCCCCCAGCCGGACGGCGACCTCGTGCGCGGCACGCGCCTGCTCCGCCGCCCCGGCCCGGTCGCCGGTGGCCAGCAGCGCCTCGGCGAGCCGCCTGCGGGACCGCGCCTCCTCGTAGACGTGCCCGAACCCGAACGCCTCGACCGCCGCCCGCCACCGCTCGGGTGCGTCCTCCCCGCGCAGCCGGGCCGCCTCGGCCTCCACCCGGGCCTGCCAGGCCCTCGCCTCGACACCCATCGTGTCGCCGTAGTTGCCCCGGTAGACCTCGACGCCGGAGCGGGCCATCGCGACGAGCTCCTCGCCGGCCTCCGCCCAGCGCTCGATGGCGCCGGCGTCCCCCTCCCGCCGCGCCGTGGCCGCGGCGTCGGCCACCGGCGCCAGGGCCGTGCCGACCAGCCGGAGCACGCCGAGGTGGTCGTCCTCCCACTCCCGCTGCAGCCGCCGGCAGGCCGCGAAGGCGACGTCCAGGGCGGTCTGCGCGTCCCCGTGCCAGGCGGCCAGGTCGATCTCCGAGGCGGCCGTGACCAGGTCGAGGAGGATGTGGGCCTGCAGCCGCGGGATCAGCCCGCGGGCCCAGTCGACCCGCTCACGCGCCCCCGGATCGCCCCGGCCCACCAGGACGAGCAGCCCATCCGCACGGACGTGGGCGGCGATCTCGGGCACCCGGGCCAGCAGATCGGCCTCGGCGAGGCTCCCGTCCCAGTCGCCGGTCATGTAGAGCGCCGTCACCTGCAGGTGCCGCATCTCCGCCGCGTAGTAGGACCAGTCGCCGCCGAGGTCACGCGCCCGTCGCGTCCCGCGCCGGGTCCAGGTCAGCGCCTCGTCGATCCGCCCTGCCTCGAAGGCGACCGTGGCGAGGTTGAACAGCGCCCGCATCTCGACGTCGAGGTCGCCGGACCGGCGCGCCCGCAGCAACGCCTCGTCCAGGCGGGCCCGCACCCACTCCGGATCGGCCCCCGGCTTGGCCCGCAGCTGGGTGACCGCGATGTCGGACCAGGCGCCGTCGAGCCCGAGCGCGTCCGCCGCCACGAGCGCCTCGTCGACGGCGGCCTCGGCCTCCTCGATCCGGCCGACGGCGTAGCTCATCCGGGCATGCGTGGCCGCCGCCCAGGTGCGCACCTCCGACGGCGGGTCCGCCGGGACCAGCGCCATCGCTGCCGCGCTCTCGCCGTAGGCCCCGAACTCGTCCTCGACGCGCACCATGGCCTGGGCCAGCATGTAGTGCACCCGGGCGCGGGTTCCCGCATCGGCGTCCGGACCGAGCACCTGGAGCGCCGAGCGCAGCAGCGCGACGGCGCGGTGCAGCTCCCCGACGGTCCGTGCCGCCCCCGCGGTCTCCAGCACCAGGGCGGCCTGGTCGCGGCCCGCCCGCTCGGCGGCGTCGGGCACGGCGGACCACAGCGCCAGCGCCGCCTCCAGGTGCTGCAGCTGCTCGGCGGGGGCGCCCACGCGCCGGGCGTCGGCCGCCGCCTCGAGCGACGCGCCGAACGCGCCCGCCAGGTCGTTGCTCTCCCGTGCGTGGTGCGCCCGCTCGGCCGCCGTGCCGGCGTCCGGCTCGCGCGCCAGGTACGCGGCGATCGCGGCGTGCAGGCGCACCCGTTCCCCGGGCAGCAGGTCGGCCAGCACCGCCTCGCGCAGCAGGGCGTGCCGGAAGCGGTAGCGGCCGTCGTCGGAGACGACGAGGAGGTGGTGGTGCACCGCCTCGGCGAACGCCGCCTCCAGTTCGCCGCTGCCCAGCTCGCCCACGGCGGCGACCAGCTCGTGACGCACCCGGCGGCCGGCGACCGCCGCGATCCGCAGCACCTGCTGGGCGGCCGGGGAGCGCTGCTCCACGCGCGTCAGCAGGACGTCGGTCAGCGCGAGCGGGAGCGCCTCCCCCTGCAGCCGCGCGGCCAGCAGCTCCTCGGCGTAGAAGGCGTTGCCCTCCGCGCGGGCGACGACGTCGTCGACGGCGCTCGCGGGGATGCCGCCGGTCGCCAGCCCCCGGACCAGGTCACCGACGGCGGCATCCGGCAGCGGCGCCAGGTCCAGCCGTTCGACGCCCGGCAGCCGCACGAGCTCGGCGAGAAGAGGGCGCAGCGGGTGCCGGCGGTGGAGGTCGTCGGCGCGGTAGGAGACGACGACGGCGACCGGCTCGTCGACCAGCCGGGCCAGCAGGTAGCGGAGCAGGTCGCGGCTGGACCGGTCGGCCCAGTGCACGTCCTCCAGCACGACGAGCAGCGGGCCGGCCGCGGCCAGCTCGCAGAGCAGCGCGGCGACCGACTCGAACAGCTGCAGCCGCCCGTCGTCGACCGGCTGCGGCGCGGCCCGGTGCGGCAGGGGGCGGCCGAGGTCCAGGCCCTCGCCCGGGGGCGGCACCGGGACGACCGCGCCCGGGTGGCCGGCGAGGAAGCCGGTCAGGACGGGGTTCGACCGGGCCGCCGGCACGAGCTCGGGGTCGGCCGCGAGCGGGCGGAGGAGGTCGACGAAGGGCAGGTAGGGCAGCCCGACGTCGCCGAGGTCGACGCAGTGCCCGGTGAGCACCCGCAGCCCGCGCTCGGCCGCCCGCCGGCCCAGCTCGTCGAGCAGCCGGGTCTTGCCCACGCCGGCGTCGCCGGCCAGCAGCGTCGCGCACGCCCGGCCGGCGACGGCCCGCTCCACCTGCGCGAGCAGGCGGGCGAGCTCCTCGGCCCGGCCCACGAGCGGGGCGTCGTCCCAACGTGACACGGCTGGGATCGTGGCACGCGGGGGTGACCGATCGGGGTCGGCACCACCCGGCCGGGGTGTGCTCAGCGCGTACGCCGGTGCCGGCGGAGCCACGGGCCCCGTCGGGTGCCGGTGCGGCGGCCGATCTCCTGCAGGACCTCGCGGCGGTAGGCGAGCTCGGCCTCGAGCCCGGGGTTGGGGTACGTCATGGTCGTTCCTCTCATCGGTGCTGACGAGAGGAACGTTCGTGCTGAGGCGGGGGGCCGGGCATCGGGCGACCACGCCGTCCCCGGTGGGCACATCCGCCTAAGGGGCCTCAGATCCACCCGTGAGGGTGACATCGGGGCCGGGACGCGGTTCGCCGCCCGGCGCGCGGGCACCGCTGCCCCCGCGGCGAGCGCCGCAGGTCGGCGCCCCGCCGACCGCCACCGGAGGAGTTGGTCATGCGACTCGGAACCGCCATCGTGCTGCTCGCCCTCGGCGCGATCCTCACCTTCGCCCTGCGCGTGGACGTCAGCGGCGTCGACCTGCAGGTCGTCGGCTGGATCCTGATGATCGTCGGTGCGCTGGGCATCGTCCTGGAGCTGGCCGTCTGGGGCCCGCGCCGGCGCCGGGTCACCCGGACCGACGCCTACGGCGACCCGGCAGCAGGCGGCCCGGCGCGCCGGAGCACCACGGAGGAGACCTACTGAGCCGACCGGCTCGGCGAACGCGAGAGCCCCCGCCCGGGAAGGGCGGGGCTCTGCTGCGTTCAGGTCCGGACCGGATGACGGCCGCCTCGCGGCGAGAAGCACAACACGGCTCCAGGCCCCCGACCGAGGCCGGGGCGGTAGTCCGTGAAGGCGTAACCAAATGGCACCCGGGGGCACGATGCACCCGGCCCGGACCCGTCCCACCGTACGCGCCGGACGTACCGACGTCATGTCCTCGGAGCGGCCGTGGCCGGGTACCGGCACCACGACCTGACCCGGCGGCCCCCTCACGATCCGGTGGAGATGACCCGCGACTCACAGGCCGCCGTTCGGTTGACGTGAGCGGGTCGCTGACGCTGCTGCGTTGCGTGGCTGATATGGGCGGCGTTCGTCGTCCTGTGCTTCGCCTCTGGTTACACCGAGGCCGGCATCCTCGGCCTCATCACTGGCCTGGTTGCCCCACCGGCCGGGATGTCCGGGGCCTACCTGGCGCTCCGCTGGGGCCGGATTCGCACTGACCGCACTGCTGGGCGACCCGGTCGCTGACCCTTGGGCCTCCCTGAGCGGAAGGTGGGCCTATCTCACCCGCATCGTGAGGGGGACTCGGCGCGCGATAGCGCTCTGCCCCGCCGGGCGGGGCAGAGAGCGACCGTCGCCAGGCAGGTGATTCCGGCCGGGCCAGCGGTTCAGTTGAAGCCGCGCGCGTCCTGCTTCAGCGCCGTGTCGACGGTCAGCGCCGAGGCGATCACCATGCTGGCCAGCGGCTCGGGCAGGCGGTAGTGCACCAGGACGACGTAGCGGTCGGCCGTGGTGAACACCGTCCGGGCCAGGCCCTCCCACTTCTTCGTGATCCGGGCGACCTCGACACCCGCGGCGTCGGTGATGGCGAAGTCCCAGGCCCGCCAGTTCTCCGCCTGGATGGCGCCGACCAGCTGCCCGCCGGCGACCAGGTCGAAGCGGATCCTCCCGAAGACGTTGGCCTGCACGATCTCGCCGACCGGCGCACCGCCGGGCCGCTCCACGACCACCCGCGACTTCACGAACTTCGCCGGCCGGATGAGCACCAGCACCGGACCGCGGGCGTCGCGCACCTCCAGCCGGTGGGTCAGGAACTGGTCGAGGTTCGAGACGAAGCGGACGGCCTTCCGGAGCCCGCTCTGCCCGACCTGGACGACGGCGCCGATCTGCTGCCCGTTCCCGTCGAGGACGGCGTACTCGTTGGTGAGCTCGATCAGCTTCGTCTTCTGGTTCACCAGGAGCACCGGCTGGTCGTAGAGCGACGGCCCGGTCGGCGGCGGCGCGGACGGTGAAGGGCGCGAGGGCTGCTGGACGTGCTCGCTCCAGCCCTGGCCGTCCCACCACCGGGTGCCCGGACCGCCGGCGGGATCGGGGTACCAACCGGGCGGTGGCGGGGGCTGCGTCACGGCGGGAACGCTAGCGCCGCTCCCCCGCGACGCCCGGCAGACCCGTGCCAGACTCCGACCGTGGCCGACCTGACCGACGTGGAGGCCCGCGTCCTCTCCGCCGTCGACGAGCGGTGGGCGGTGGACCGGCTCGCAGCGATGATCGCCGTCCCGTCGGTGGGCGGCACGGCGGCCGAGAGCGAGGTGCAGCACCTGCTCGCCGGCTGGCTCGACGAGCTCGGCTGCGACGTCGACTGCTGGCCGGTCGACCTCGCGGAGGCGGCCACCGCCGCCGACGCCCCCGGCCAGGAGGTCGTGCGCACCGAGGCGTGGGGCGTGGTCGGCACCGTCGGCGGCGAGGGCGCCCCGGCGCTGGTGCTCTCCGGGCACACCGACGTCGTCCCGCCCGGCGACCCCGCCCTCTGGGCCGGCGACCCGTTCGTGCCCCGGATCGCCGACGGCGCGGTGTACGGCCGCGGCGCCTGCGACATGAAGGCCGGCGTCGTCGCCTCGCTGGCCGCCGTGCACGCCCTGCGGGCGGCGGGGGTGCGCCTGGTCCGGCCGCTCGCGCTGCACGGCGTGATCGGCGAGGAGGACGGCGGCCTCGGCGCATGGGCCACCCTGCGCCGCGGCCACACCGGCGACCTCTGCGTCATCCCCGAGCCCACGGCGCAGGCCGTCGTCACCGCCAACGCCGGGGCGCTGACCTTCCGGCTGGAGATCACCGGGCATGCCGCGCACGCCGCCATGCGCGACCGGGGCGTCAGCGCGGTCGAGCTGTTCGCGCACGTGCACGCCGGGCTGATCGCGTACGAGGCCGAACGGCAGCGCGACGCCGACCCGCGGTTCGGCGACGCACGCTTTCCCTACGGCATCTCGATCGGCCGGGTGCAGGCCGGCGACTGGGCGAGCTCCGTACCGGACCGGCTGGTCGCCGAAGGCCGGTACGGCGTCCGCGTGGGCGAGCCGGTGGAGACGGCGAAGGCGGCGCTCGAGCGCCGGCTGGCCGAGATCTCCGCCGGCCACCCGTGGCTGGCCGAGCACCCGGTGCGGCTGACCTGGACCGGCGGGGCGTTCGCCAGCGGCCAGCTCCCGGCGGGGCACCGATTGCTGGACGACGTCCGTGCGGCCGTCACCGACGCCGGCGGTCCGCTCCCGGGGGAGGGTGCGGTCGCCGCGGGCAGCGACCTGCGCCAGTACGCCGCCGCCGGCATCCCCACCCTGCACTACGGCCCCGGCGACCTGCACCTGGCGCACGGCCCGCTGGAGCAGGTGCCCATCACCGAGCTGGTCACCGCCGCCCGCGCCTTCGCGCTGCTGGCGCTGCGCACCTGCGGGGTGCGGTGAGCGGCCCCGTCGGGTTCGACGCCTGGGCGGCGCTGGCCGGCGACTCCCCCACCTCGCGCACCGAATGGGCCGCCGTCCTCGCCGCGTGGAGCGAGCCGCACCGCCGGTACCACGACCTCGCGCACCTGGCGGCCGTCCTGGGGTTGCTCGACCGGCTGAGCACCGACGTCCCCGACCCCGCCGCGGTCGCGCTGGCCGCCTGGTACCACGACGTCGTCTACGACCCGCTGCGCGCGGACAACGAGCAGGTCAGCGCCGAGCGCGCTCGGGCCGGACTGCGCGGGCTGGTGCCGGACGAGCGGGTCGACGAGGTCGTCCGGCTGGTGCTGCTCACCGCCGGGCACGATCCCGAGCCCGGCGACGCCAACGGCGCGGCCCTGTGCGACGCCGACCTCGCCGTGCTGGCCAGCCCGCCGCAGGCCTACGCCGGCTACGCGTCGGCGGTCCGCGCCGAGTACGGCCACCTCTCCGACGAGGTCTTCACCGCCGGCCGGATCGCCGTCCTGGAACGGCTGCTCGCTCTCCCCCGGCTCTACCGGCTGCCCGCTGCCAGGGAGTGGGAGCTCCTGGCGCGCGCCAACCTGGCCGCCGAGCTCACCCTGCTGCGGTCGCGCGCTTCCGCTGACGGAGCCCCGCCGCCAGCAGCCGGCTGAGCAGCTCCCGGCACTCGACCGGCTCCGCCCCGGCGGCGACGGCGACGGCGTAGAGGTCCTCGGGGATGTCGTAGTGGTCGCCCTGGAACGCCCGGCGCGGGATGCCCAGCTCGGCCGCGACGAAGGCGTGCAGCTCGTCGTAGCTGACGTCGCTCACCAGGTGCGACCAGCGGCGGCCGCGCCACGGCCACACCGGGGAGTCGATCAGCACAGCCACGGCGAGCAGTCTGCCGGGCCGCGACTAGCGTCTGCCCGGTGAGCGCAGAGATCCGCTGGGGAGTCGTCGGGCCGGGCCGCATCGCCGAGAAGGTGGTGGAGGACTTCGCCGTCGTCGACGGCGCCCGCGCGGTGGCCGTCGCCTCCCGATCGCAGGAGCGGGCCGACGGGTTCGCCGCGCGGCACGGCCTCGAGCGCGCCTACGGCTCCTACGCCGACATCCTCAGCGACCCGGACGTCGACGTCGTCTACGTGGCCACCCCCCACCCGCAGCACCACCAGTTCGCGCTGGCCGCGCTGCGCGCCGGCAAGGCGCTGCTCGTGGAGAAGGCGTTCACCGCCACCACCGCCGGCGCCACCGAGGTCGTCGACCTGGCCCGCGAGACCGGCACCTTCGTCATGGAAGCGATGTGGACCCGGTTCCAGCCGGCCGTCGTCGCGCTGAACGAGCTGGTGGCCGACGGCGCGATCGGCGAGGTGCGGTCGGTGCAGGCCGACCTCGGCGTCTCCCGCGAGTACGACCCCGTCGACCGGCTCTTCGCGCTGGAGCTCGGCGGCGGCGCGCTGCTCGACCTGGGGGTGTACGTGGTCTCCTTCGCCCAGATGCTGCTGGGCAGGCCCGACCGCGTCGTCGCCACCGGCTCCCTGTTCCCGTCCGGCGCGGACGCGGAGGCGGCGATCCTGCTGGGCTGGGACGACGGCCGCAACGCCGCGCTCACCACCTCGCTCAAGTACGCCCTGCCCGGGACCGCCCGCGTGGTGGGGACGACGGGCTGGATCGACGTCGTCCCGCGCTTCCACCACCCGCAGACGATCGTGCTGCACCGCGACGGCGCCGAGCCCGAGGAGATCACCCGCCCGCAGACCGGCGCCGGGTACGCGCACGAGCTGGCCGAGGTCACCGAGTGCCTGCGCGCCGGCCGCACCGAGAGCACCGTGATGCCGCTGGACGACACCCTCGTGGTGCAGGACGTGCTCGGGCAGGCGGCCGACCAGCTCGGGGTGCGCCACGCGGAGGCGGTCGACGTCCTGTGATCGTCGTGACCGCGGCGGGCGGGGCCACCGGCACCGCCGTCGTCCGGGCCCTGCTCGCGCGCGGCGAGCGGGTGCGCGCGGTCGTGCCCTCGCGGAAGCCGCGCCCGGAGCTGGACGCGCTCGGCGCCGAGGTCGTCGTCGGCGACCTCACCGGTGACCTGTCGGGTGCGCTGGCCGGCGCCGACGCCCTGTACGTGATCTGGCCGAACTTCGACCCCGGCGAGGCCACCGGCACCCCGGCCGTGCTGACCGCCGCCGCCCGCGCGGGGGTGCCCCGGCTCGTCTACCACTCGGTGCTCCGCCCGCAGGCCCGCGCCATGCCGCACCACGCCGCCAAGGACGTCGTCGAGGAGGCGCTCGACGGCGCCGTCGGCGGCACGGGCGCCCGGTGGCGGGTGCTGCAGCCCTGCGCCTACGCCGGCAACCTCGACGGGGCGGCGACGGCGGCCGTCGCGACCGGCGAGCTGCCCAGCCCGTGGGGCCTGGCGCAGGCGCAGTCCTTCGTCGACCTCCGCGACGTCGCCGAGGCGGCGGCCGTGCTGCTCACCGAGGACGGTCTCGACAGCGGCACCTTCGAGGCCGTGGGCCCCGAGGCGCTCACCGCCCCCGACGTCGCCGCGCTGCTCACCGAGCGTGCCGGGCGGCCGGTCACCGCCGTCGACGTCCGGGCCGAGGACGACGGGACCTACGCCGGCCGCTGCCGCACCACGATGTTCGACTGGTACCGGGCGCACGGCTTCACGGGCAGCCCGCGGGTGCTCACCGCGCTGCTCGGCCGGCCACCACGCAGGTTCGCCGCGCACCTCGCCGACCGGATCCCGCCGGGCCGCTGACCGTCCCCCGACCGGGTGGCTCGGCTCCAGCCACCGCCGGCACCTGCCGAAGAGGAACGGGAACGGCCGTACCGACGGCCATCCGCCCGAGGGGAACGACATCCATGGCACTGCTCGAAGGTCTGGCCGCGCTGGCGGCGAAGTTCGCCGGCGCCAGCACGGTCGCCCAGGTGGCGACCGGGGTCGGCATCGCCACCGCCGGGGTCACCGGCGCCGGTGCCGTGGGCGCCCTGCCCGCGCCGGTGCAGGACGCCGTCGCGAGCACCGTGGAGACGGTGACCCCCTTCGAGCTGCCGGGCTCCGACGAGGACGTGACCACGACCGACGACACCCCGGACGTCGACGCCGTGGAGCCCGAGGTCGCCACGGAGGAGGAGTCGCTCGACGAGGAGGCCACCGACGTGGACGTCGTCGAGGAGGAGACCACCGAGGACGAGGCCGTCGAGGAGGAGAGCACCGGCGAGGACGCCGGGCTCCGCGGCTTGGACAACGCCATCGCGCACGCCGACGAGCACGCCCAGGAGGCGCTGGCCGCGGCCCAGGCCCGCCAGGCGGCCCACGACGCCGACAAGGCCGCCCGCGAGGCAGCCCGGGAGGCGGACAAGGCCGCCCGCGATGCGGCGAAGGCTGCTCGCGACGCCACCGCTCCGGTCGAGGAGCCGGTCGAGGAATCGGTCGGGGAGACCGCCGCCGCTACCACCGGGCAGCCCGCCGGCCATGGCCGGGGGAACCAGGGCCGCGGCGGGAACTGACCCCCGTCACACAGGGGCCTGCTCCTCCGGCTCCCACGCCAGACCGGTCGCCTGGGCCGCGGTCGGCACCCGGGTGGGTGCCGACCCGGTCCGGCGGACGGCGTCGGCGAAGCGCACAGCGTCGATGACCGCGTTGCAGCCCGGGTCGTTGTTGAAGTAGACGAGGACGTCGCCGTCCCCGTACGCGGCGGCCAGCCGGTCGGCCCACAGCTGCAGGGTCTGCGGGCGGTACCCCCAGCCCTCGAACCCGTGGTGCAGCCGCAGGTAACCCCAGTCGGCGGTCCGCCAGAGCGGGGTCACCGGCTGCTCGTCGCGGTCGGCCCAGCACAGCGCCGCCCCGTAGCGCTCCAGCAGCGCCCGGACCTCGTCGGTCCACCACGTCTCGTGCCGCGGCTCCACCGCCACCCGGGTGCCGGCCGGGAATTGCGCCAGGCACTCGCGCAGCAGCTCGGGGTCGGCCTTGAGCGTGGGGGGCAGTTGCAGCAGGACCGTGTCCAGCTTGTCCGCGAGCCCCTCGGCGCGGCCCATCAGGCGGGCGACCGGCTCCTCCGGCTCACGCAGCCGCTTGATGTGGGTGAGGAAGCGGCTGGCCTTGACCGCCCACCGGAAGTCCGGCGGGGTGCGTTCGCGCCACTTCTCGAACGTCTCCCGCTCGGGCAGCCGGTAGAACGCGTTGTTGCTCTCGACGGTGGCGAAGTGCTGGACGTAGTGCTCCAGCCAGAGGCGCTGGGGCAGCTTCTGCGGGTAGAAGGCCCCGCGCCAGTCGCGGTACTGCCACCCCGACGTCCCGATGATCACCGCCATCCCCGGCCGCTACCCCGTGGCCCGATGGCTGACGCGACGATGCCCCCCCCGTCTCGGGGACGTGCAGGGACGGGGGCAGGACGGCTGCACCGGACCGGTCCGAGGCCCTCCGCCTCGACGCCCGCGACCACCACGCGCTCGCCGACTGGTGGTGCCCTTTCCCGCCGGAGACCCGAACAGCCGCGGCGAGTGCGACGACGTCGTGGCCATCAGCGTCGGATGACCACGACGTCGTCGCACTCGATGGCGACGGCCCCCGGAGTCGCCGACAGGGGCGGCCCCGCGATGCGGGACCGCCCCTGGCGGGCAGTGCTGGTGCCTAGGTGGCCGGACTCAGAAGTCCATGCCGCCCATGCCGCCGTCGCCACCGGGCATGGCCGGAGCGTTCTTCTCCGGCTTGTCGGCGATGACGGCCTCGGTGGTGAGGAAGAGCGCCGCGATGGAGGCGGCGTTCTGCAGCGCCGAGCGGGTCACCTTGGCGGGGTCGATGATCCCGGCCGCGACGAGGTCCACGTACTCGCCGGTGGCGGCGTTGAGGCCCCAGCCGGTCTCGGAGTTGCGGACCTTCTCCGCGACGACGCCGCCCTCGAGGCCGGCGTTGATGGCGATCTGCTTCAGCGGCGCCTCGAGCGCGACGCGCACGATGTTGGCACCGGTCGCCTCGTCACCCTCGAGCTCGAGCTTGTCGAACGCGACGGCCGTGGCCTGCGCGAGGGCGACGCCACCACCGGCGACGATGCCCTCCTCGACGGCGGCCTTGGCGTTGCGCACCGCGTCCTCGATGCGGTGCTTGCGCTCCTTGAGCTCGACCTCGGTCGCGGCGCCGGCCTTGATGACGGCGACGCCACCAGCCAGCTTGGCCAGGCGCTCCTGCAGCTTCTCGCGGTCGTAGTCGGAGTCCGACCGCTCGATCTCGCTGCGGATCTGGTTGACCCGGCCCTGGATCTGGTCGGTGTCACCGGCACCCTCGACGATCGTCGTCTCGTCCTTGGTGACGACGACCTTGCGGGCGCGGCCCAGCAGCTCGAGGCCGGCGGTGTCGAGCTTGAGGCCGACCTCCTCGCTGATGACCTGGCCACCGGTGAGGATGGCGATGTCGCCGAGCATGGCCTTGCGGCGGTCACCGAAGCCCGGGGCCTTGACGGCGACGGACTTGAAGGTGCCCCGGATCTTGTTCACGACCAGGGTCGCGAGGGCCTCGCCCTCGACGTCCTCGGAGATGATGGCCAGCGACTTGCCCGACTGCATGATCTTCTCCAGCAGCGGGAGCAGGTCCTTGACCGAGCTGATCTTCGAGTTGACGACGAGCACGTACGGGTCGTCGAGGACGGCCTCCATGCGCTCGGCGTCGGTGACGAAGTAGGGCGAGATGTAACCCTTGTCGAAGCGCATGCCCTCGGTGAGCTCGAGCTCGAGGCCGAAGGTGTTGCTCTCCTCGACGGTGATGACACCTTCCTTGCCCACCTTGTCCATCGCCTCGGCGATGAGCTCACCGATGGCGGGGTCGGCGGCGGAGATCGACGCGGTGGCGGCGATCTGCTCCTTGGTCTCGACGTCCTTGGCCGTGGCCAGGAGGTACTCGGTGACCGAGGCGACGGCCTTCTCGATGCCCTTCTTCAGGGCCATCGGGTTGGCGCCGGCAGCGACGTTGCGCAGACCCTCGCGCACGAGAGCCTGGGCGAGCACGGTGGCGGTGGTGGTGCCGTCACCCGCGACGTCGTCGGTCTTCTTCGCGACCTCCTTGACGAGCTCGGCCCCGATCTTCTCCCACGGGTCCTCGAGCTCGATCTCCTTGGCGATGCTCACACCGTCGTTGGTGATCGTGGGGGCGCCCCACTTCTTCTCCAGGACGACGTTCCGGCCCTTGGGGCCGAGGGTCACCTTGACGGCGTCGGCGAGGGTGTTCATGCCCCGCTCGAGGCCGCGGCGCGCCTCTTCCTCGAAGGCGATCATCTTGGCCATGTGGTGATGTCCTCCATGCGTTGATCGCTGCACGGCCGGGTGCGGCGCCCGCGACGGACGACACCAGCGGTGCGGACGCTCCTTCGGCCCGCGCGCCGGTGCCTCACCGACCGACCTGATTGGCACTCAAAGGGTACGAGTGCCAGAAGCGAGTCTGGCACTCGACCCCGGCGAGTGCAAGAACAGACGAAGGCCCGGCCCCCTCGAGGGGGACCGGGCCTCCGGTGCTGCTGGGTGGTCCTCAGGCGCTGCGGACGGCGTCGGCCTGGGGGCCCTTGGCGCCCTGGACGACCTCGAACTCGACGCGCTGACCCTCGTCGAGGCTCTTGTACCCGTCCATCTGGATGGCCGAGTAGTGGACGAAGACGTCCTGGCCGCCGTCGACGGCGATGAAGCCGAAGCCCTTCTCGGCGTTGAACCACTTCACGGTGCCCTGTGCCACGTGTGCTCCCACGTTTCGTGCGTGCGGACGGCCCCTCTGGATCGGAGGGCCGGGCCTAGCTCTTCCGCCCGCATACCACGAACATGGAACTGGAACCGCGCGAGAAGGTACATCAGCACCCGCCGGGTGCAGAGGCTTCCCCGCCGCTGTGTTGCCGGATCGGGCGACCCGCGGCTCAGCCGATGAGGCCGGCGGCCCGCACCGACCTGAGCGACGGCTCCACGCGGTGCGTCGGGCCGACGACGGGCTCGAGCGGGTCGAGGGTCTTCAGCCCCTCCCCCGTGTTGAGGACGACGGTCTCCTTCGCCGGGTCCAGCCGACCGCTCTCGACCAGCTTGCGCAGCACCGCGACGGTCACCCCGCCGGCGGTCTCGGCGAACACGCCGGTCGTGCGGGCGAGGTCGCGGATGCCCTGGACGATCTCGTCGTCGCCCACGCGGGCGACCGCACCCCCGGTGCGCCGGATCGCGTCGAGGGCGTAGGGGCCGTCGGCCGGGTTGCCGATGTTCAGCGACTTCGCGATCCCCGTGGGCTTCACCGGCTTGACGACGTCCCAACCGTTGTCGAACGCGGTGGCGATCGGGTCGCAGCCGGCCGACTGGGCGCCGTAGATCGTCCACTCGGTGGCCTCGACGAGGCCGGCCGCGGTCAGCTCCCGGAAGGCCTTGTCGACCTTGGTCAGCAGCGACCCGGACGCCATGGGGATGACGACCTGGGCCGGGATGCGCCAGCCGAGCTGCTCGGCGATCTCGTACCCCATCGTCTTGGAACCCTCGGCGTAGTAGGGCCGGACGTTCTGGTTGACGAAGGCGGTGTCCTCGAACTCGTCGGTCTCGCCGAGCTCGCTGGTCAGCCGGTTGACGTCGTCGTAGGAGCCGTCGACGGCGACCAGCGTCTGCCCGTAGACCGCCGACTGCACGATCTTCCCCGGCTCCAGGTCGCTCGGGATGAAGACGAACGACGGCAGGCCGACCCGCGCGGCGTGCGCGGCGACCGAGTTGGCCAGGTTGCCGGTGGAGGCGGCGGCGATCTTCGTGTAGCCCAGGCCCTTGGCGGCGGTCGCGGCGAGGCTGACCACGCGGTCCTTGAAGGAGTGGGTGGGGTTGGCCGAGTCGTCCTTGACCCAGAGGCCGCCGGTGAGGCCGAGCTCGGCGGCGAGCCGGTCGGCGCGGACCAGCGGGGTCATGCCCGGGTCGAGCGAGACGCGGTCGGCCTGGTCCTGACCCACCGGCAGCAGGGCCACGTACCGCCAGATGTTCTGCGGCCCGGCCTCGATCTGCTCGCGGGTGACGGCCTTCATCAGCTCGGGGTCGTAGTCGACCTCCAGCGGGCCGAAGCACTCGGCGCAGGCGTGCTGGGCGATGAGACCGAAGGTGGCGCCGCAGTTGCGGCAGACCAGCCCGCGGGCGGGACACGGGGGCACGGGGCCGCCGGCGCTGGAGTCGGCCTGGACGGATCCGGGTGCGGTGAGGGTCATGCGACGACTACCTCCTCATCTTCCCCGCTGCGGGCCGTCGAGCCGCGCGGGACGGAATTGGCACCTCCCGCCGCGCGGAGCACGCGCGGACGGCGGTTGCCGGGGCTTCATCGGGCCGTGTCCCTCTGCCCCTCTGGATGAGTGAACGGCGTGAACTCTACCCAGTCGCGGCGGGCGCCCGGCGGCGGGACAGGATGGCCTGGTGAGCGCGCGCGTCGTCTACACCGACCTCGACGGCACGATGGTGGGCCCGCGGGGCTCGTTCTGGCACACGGCGGGGCGGGAGCTGACCGACGGGCCGGCCGGCGCGCTGCTGGACCTGCACCGTGCCGGGGCGGCGTTGGTGCTGGTCAGCGGCCGCACCTACGAGCAGGTGGTGGAGGCCGCGCGCATCTTCGCCGCCGACGGCGCCATCGCCGAGCTGGGCGCCACCATCGGCTGGGGCTCGGGGCGCACCACGCACCGGCTGCGCGGCGCGCTGCCCCCGGAGTACGGGGACCGCACCCCGATGGACGTCATGGCCGAGCTCGGCGTCGTCGAGGACCTGGTCGCCGCGCACCCGGGGCGGCTGGAGTGGCACGCCCCCTGGCACGCCACCCACGCCACGGACGCGCTGCTCCGCGGCCGGGTGGATCCGCTCGCCGTCGACGCCTGGCTGGCCGAGCGCGGGACGGGCTGGCTGACGCTCAAGGACAACGGGGCGATCCCCGCCGCCTCGTGGATGGGGCTGGCCGACGATGCCGCCCCGCCGCGGGTCTACCACCTGATGCCGCGCGGCATCTCCAAGGGCGCGGCGATCGCCTGGGACCTGGAGCGCCGCGGCCTCTCCCCCGCCGACGCCGTGGCCATCGGGGACAGCGTCAGCGACCTGGACATGGCGCCCGCGGTGGGCCGGCTGTGGATCACCGCGAACGGCGCCGCGGTCGACGGCATGGCCGACGCGCTCGCCGCCGTCCCCAACGCCGCGGTCACCGCCGGCGCCATGGGCGAGGGCTGGGCCCAGGCGGTGCGGCAGAGCCTGTAGGCGAGCCGCCGTCCCCGCTCTTGCGGTGCCCCCTCCACTCTTGCGGCCAGGACAGTGTGCGCAGATGCGCCGTTCCCGTGCCGAAAACTGACCATCTGCGCACTCCGTCGCCATCAGCGGCGGTCTCGGGACGCAGGCGAGCGTTGCCGGCCGCAGTACTAGCTGGTCACGTCGCGGCGGGCGAAGTGGCGGAAGCCCAGCGCGGTGAAGACGGCGATGTAGACCAGCGACTGGATCACGCCGCGGAACAGGTCGCCGTCGTCGATGGGTGTCTGGAGCAGGTCGGTCCAGGCGAACTCCTCCGCCGTCGGGAACCAGTCGCGGATGGACCCCAGCTGCTCCACCTGGTCGAGGATCGCGAAGACGAACATGGTGAACACCGCCCCGCCGACCGCGGCCAGGGGCGCGTCGGTGATGGTGGAGAACCAGAACGCCAGCGCGCCGACGACGAGCAGGTGGACGGCGAGGTAGCCCAGCATCCCGGCCAGCCGCAGCATGCCCTCGCCCTGGTCGATCCCCACGCCGACCGGGGTCCGGATGTCCCCGAAGCCGAACGCGATCCCCCCGGCGACCACCGCCACCGCCGCGAGGGTGAGCAGCGCGGCGACCGACTGCACCAGCGCCGCCAGCCACTTCTGCCGGAGCAGCCGCATCCGCGGCACCGGGGTGGCCAGCGCGTACCGCAGCGACCCCCACTGCGCCTCGACCGCCACGGTGTCGCCGAAGAAGAGCGCGTACACCACGACGAGGAAGAAGCCGGTGGTCGCGAACAGCACGAAGAGGGTGAAGTTCAGCCCGCTCGCCGTCGCGACGTCGACCAGGTTGATCCGCGTGTTCTCCGCAGCCTCCTCGCTGGCGCCCAGCTGCAGCGCGGCGATGAGCACCAGCGGCAGCGCGACCATCAGGGCGAAGACGCCGAGGGTCCGCCGCCGCTTGAACTGCCGGCGCAGCTCGACCGACAGCCGCAGCGTCCGCTCCGGCCGGTAGCCGGCGACCGCGCCGGTGGGCTGCACGTGCTGCGTCATGGCTCGACTCCGGCCTCGATCCGCTCCTCGGTCGCTGGCGCTCCCTGCGATGCTCCCTCGGCCGTCGTCCTCGCGGGTGCCCGTCGTCATGACTCCCCCACCAGCGCCAGGAAGGCGTCCTCCAGCCGGCGTCGCGGCGTGAACTGCTCGACGGCGATGCCCGCGGACACCAGCGCCTGCAGCACGTCGGCCCGCCGCGCGCCGTCGAGCTCGGCGACCAGGCCGTCGTCCGCGCGCCCGGCGGTGACCCCGGGCAGGCCGGCGAGGACGGCGATCGCCCGGTCGGTGTCGGCGCCGTCGGCCAGGCCGACCAGCACCGAACCGCCGGCACCGACGATCTCCTCGACCGTGCCCTGCGCGATCTTCTGCCCCTTGGCCATGACGACGACGTGGCTGCAGGTCTGCTCGATCTCGCTGAGCAGGTGGCTGGAGACGATGACCGTGCGGCCGGTCGCCGCGTAGTCGTGCAGCACCTCGCGCATGGCGTGGATCTGCGGCGGGTCCAGCCCGTTGGTCGGCTCGTCGAGCACCAGCAGGTCGGGCAGCCCGAGCATCGCCTGGGCGATCGCGACCCGCTGGCGCATGCCCTGGCTGTAGCGGCGCACCGGCCGGTCGATCGCGGCACCGAGGCCGGCGACGGCGATCGCCTCGTCCATGTGCGCGTCCTCGGCCGGCCGGCCGGTGGCGGCCCAGTAGAGGGTCAGGTTGTCGCGGCCGGACAGGTGCGGCTGCAGACCGGTGCCCTCCACGAAGGAGCCGAGCCGGGACAGCACCGGCGCCCCGGGGCCGGCGGCGTGCCCGAAGACGCTGATCCGCCCGTCGGTGGGCCGGATGAGACCCATGAGCATCCGCAGCGACGTCGTCTTGCCGGCGCCGTTGGGCCCGAGCAGGCCGAGCACCTGGCCGCGTCGCACCTCGAAGGAGAGGTCGCGGACGGCGACGAAGCCGTCCTTGTAGGCCTTGGTCACGCCGGTGAAGCGCAGCGGGACGTCCTCGCCGTCCGGCTGGACCTCCGAGATTCGCCGGTCGCGGCGGCTGCCCCACCAGCGGGCAACCAGCCAGCCCAGCAGCCCGAGGCCGGCGAGGACGGCGAGCAGCACCCACCAGCGCGAGGTACCGGCCGCGGACTCGTCGCGGCCGTCCACCTCGGGGGCGGCCAGGGTCGCCTCACCGGCGGCCACGCCGTTGGGGGCGACGTCCGAGGCCAGCCCGACCGAGTAGACGGCCGCCTCGTCGGGCAGCGCGAACGCCTGGTCGGTGGAGGAGACCAGCACGCGCATCGTGTGACCGGTCTCGAAGCGGTGCACGATGCCCGGGAGCGTGACGCTCACCCGCGTCGGGGCGGTGGGATCGGTGGAGATGCCGGTGAGCGCGAGGGGCGCGACCAGCCCGCCGGGCAGCGTGGTCGCGCCGTCCGGGCCGACGTCGTAGAGCTTGGCGAACAGGGTGGCGCTGCCGCTGGGCGAGGCGACCGCGAGGTCGACGGTCGAGGCGCCGACGACCTCCACCGGGGCCTCCAGCGGGGCGCTGTCGAAGGCGGCGAACTGACCGGGGATCTCCGCGGTCGCGCCCCCCAGTGCGGAGGTCAGCGCACCCAGCCCGGGCACGGTGGTGAGCGCGGCAGGCGTGCCGCCGGCGGGGGTGACGACGGGCTGCACGGGGCCGGACACTGTCACCCCCCGGCGGGTGGCCGGCTCGGCGCCGTCCAGCCCGGGATAGGCGGCCGCCGCGACGGTCTGGTCGCCGCCCTGCACCCGGCCGATCGTGGCGCCGAGACCGGTGGGCGCGGGGAACTCGAAGCCGGTCCCGGGGTCCTCGCCCTGCCCCCGCAGGTGCCAGTCGAACCAGCCGGCGACCTGGTCGCGCAGGTCCTGCGCCTGCACGTCCGACGAGGGGGCGTCGTGGCCGCCGGCGAACCAGACCACCTTGACCGGGGTCCCGTCCGCGGCGATCCCGCGCGCGTTCGCGTCGGCCTGGCCGAGGCCGAAGAGCGAGTCCTGGGTCCCCTGGACCAGCAGCGTCGGCGCGTCGATGCGGTCGAGGACGCCGGCCGGGCTGCTGCGGTCGAGCACCGCGGCGACCTCCGGCGTGAGCGTGCCGGTGGACGCGGCCGTCTGGTAGGCCTCGCAGACCTCGATCCGGAACCGGCCGCAGGTGAGCAGCAGCTCGGCGGCCTCCGGATCCGCGGCGGTCCGCTCGAGCAGCTGCTCGGGCAGGCCGGCGGGCAGCGCGGCGCTGCCGGCCCCGCCGCCGCCCCCGAGAGCGTCCAGCAGGCCGCCCGACGCCGAGCCGATGCCGAAGAAGAGCCCCGCCCACAGCCGCTTGTAGACGCCGGCCGCCTCCGTCTGCGGGACCGCCGCGACCGTGTCGGCCGCCAGCTCGCCGGTCTGCGACGGGAAGAGCGACGTGGTCAGCGAGTGCCAGGTGATCTGCGGCGCGATGGCGTCGACCCGCTCGTCGTAGGCGGCACCGAGCAGGGCGAGCGCCCCGCCGTAGGACCCGCCGGCGACCCCCACCCTCGGGTCGCCGGCGGCGTCGAGCTCGACCTCCTCGCGCCCGGCCAGCAGGTCGAGCAGCCTGGAGAGGTCGGCGATCTCGTAACGGGGGTCGTTGAGCCCGATCCGCCCGGTGCTCTCCCCGAACCCCCGGGCGGAGTAGGTGAGGACGACGTACCCGCGGTCGGCCAGGTCGGCGGCGTCGTCGGCGACCGAGCGCTTGCTGCCGCCGAAGCCGTGCGCGAGCACGACCGCGGGCGCGGGCTCGTCGGTGTCGGGGAGGTACAGCGTGGTGTCGAGCTCGACGGCGTCCTCGCCGGAGCCCGAGGGCACCCGGGCCTCCTCCGTGCGCACCTCGGCGGCGCCCGCCGGAGGCGCGAGCACGAACGAACCGGCCGGCAGGGCGAAGGCGAGCAGGGCGGCGGCCGCAGCGCGCGCACCGGGGCGCGGGCGGGGACGCACGAGCCCGCGGAGGGAACGCACGAAGGCCCCAACGGCCGGGGGTCGGCCGGTGTTCCGGGCGTCGGTACCGGCCGGGATCAGGGCTGCCAGTTGCCCGTGGCGACGATGACCAGCCCCGGCGCGGGGGCGTCGGCCACGTCGAAGAAGCGCGGCGCGGGGCCGGCGAGCTCGGGGAACTGGTCGATCAGCTGCAGCGCGGCCTGGCGCTGCTGCTCGTCGCCCTCGGTGAAGAAGACGGTGGTGGCCGACACGTCGGTGCCCGGGTAGGCGCCGACACCCGGCGACTCCCAGCCGCCGGCGACGACGGCACCGGAGATCGTGGCGGCGAGGCCGCTGATGTTCGTGGCGTTGAGGACGGTGACGGGCACGCGCACCGGGGTGGTGATCACCGGCTCGACGACCACGGGGTTCTCCGGCAGCGGCGGCAGGGCGGCCGTGGGGACGGCGACGGTCGGCGCGCTGGCAGGGGCGGACGTGGCGGCGGCGGCTTCCTCCTTCTCCGGAGCGGTGACCGTGTAGACGCCGAGGACCGCGCCGGCCACGACGGCCATGGCGACCAGGCCCTTGAGCACCCGGCGCGGCTTGCGCTCGGGCTCGTCGTCGAAGATCACCTCGGGGGTGCCGCTGCGCTTGGCCGCCTTCCGACGCGCGGCGTCGGCCGCCTGCCGCTCGGCGCGGTAGGCGGCACGGCCGCCCTTCACCTTGGCTGCGCCGGCTGCGGTAGCGGCGAGCTCGGCATCGAGGTCGTGGGCGTCGTCGTAGGCGGGCCCGTCGTGGCCGAAGTCGTCGTAGCCGAGGTCGGCCATGTCATCGCGGCGGGCGGCGGTGCCGCGCTCGGGGATCGCCGTGGTGGCCGGCGCCTGCAGCGCCGCCGGCCCGAGCCGCGAGCGGCCCGTCTCGTCGGTGCGCGAGGGCTTGGTCCAGTCGCCGTAGGAGGACGAGGGCGCGCCGGACGGGGTGGTCTGCCGCGGCACGCGGGGAACGCGCGGCGCGGGGGCGCTGCGGCCCAGGCCGCGGGCCGGACCGGTGCTGGCCAGCGGCTCGTCGTCGACCAGGAGGCCCGTCGGGCGGGCGGCCCTGCCCGGGAGGTGGGCGGCGGGCAGCGGCGCGTCGGCGCCCCGGGGCGCGAGGACGTCGGCGGCGCGAACCGGCGCGGAGAGGTCGGCGGCGCGGGCCGGCGCGGGGAGGTCGGCGGCGCGGGCCGGCGCGGGGACGTCCCCGAGGACGACGGGGGCCGGAGCGGGCGAGGGCACCGCGCGGAACGGCGCGGCGCTGGTGTGCGGTGCGGGGACGGCCCCGGCGCGCGGACCGGCCGGTGCGGAGGCACCCGCGGCGCGCGGGCCGGCCGGCACGGGCGGTAGCGGCAGCCGGGAGCGGGAGATCTGGCGGGCCGCCTCGGCGGGGGCATCCGCCACGACGTCACGCCGAAGGCCGGCGCGGTCGCGCCCGGTAGCGGTCGGGTGGTCGCTCAGGCCGGCGTGGGGGAAGGACCCCTCCGGGGTGTCGGTCCGGCGCCGCCCAGCGGCTGGAGACACGTGTCCCTGACCCAGTCCGTCACTGCCTGACGCGGCGTGCCTGCCCACGGTGAGCAAATCTAATCCATGTCATTCCCCTTGCCCAGGACCTGCGCGGAACGCGTCCGCTGCCGCGCCGTCCGCACCCGGCGCAGGCGCCGCACGAGGAGCGGGTCGGCCGCCAGCGCCTCGGGGCGGTCGACCAGGGCGTTGAGCGCCTGGTAGTACCTGGTCGGCGTCGTGTCGAACAGGTCGCGGATCGCCGTCTCCTTCGCGCCGGCACGCCGCCACCACTGGCGCTCGAAACCGAGCATCTCGTGCTCGCGCCGCGAGAGGCCTGCGCCTCCGGCCTGCACGGATCCCTCCCCTGACCCGTCGACCCGGGGCGGGGAGACCACGGTGGCTGGGTCGCTGTTCATCGTCGGACCATCTCCTGAGCTGCTCCACCGACCGGGCGCTCCCGGCGGCTCGGGCACGACGGTAGCGCCGCCCTCCGACGATTCCGGGCCCCGCGACACGGCGGGCCCGGCTACCCGTTCAGGGCGTGGCGACCACCGCGTCGCGGGCGGCTCGGCGCGCCCCGGCCCGGGCGTGTCGCCAGGTGTCGGCGGTGAAGACCGCCAGCGCCACCCAGACGATGACGAAGCCGGCCAGCCGGGCCGGGGGCATGGGCTCGTCGTAGACGAAGACGCCGATCGCCAGCTGCATCAGCGGGGTCAGGTACTGCAGCAGACCGACCGTCGAGAGCGGGATGCGCCGGGCCGCCGCGGCGAACAGCAGCAGCGGCACCGCCGTCGCCACGCCGGCGCTGGCCAGCAGCAGGGCGTGGCCGGCGCCCGCGTTGGCGAACGTGCCCGTGCCGCCGCCGTGCAGGACGGCGAGGACCACACCGGCCGGGATCGCGACCAGCGCCGTCTCGAGGAACAACCCCGGCGCCGCCTCGACCCGGACCAGCTTCTTCATCAGCCCGTACAGGCCGAAGGACAGCGCCAGGCCGAGGGCTATCCACGGGGGGCGCCCGTAGTCGACGGTCAGCACCACGACGGCGACGGCCGCGATGCCGACGGCGACCCACTGCAGGGGACGCAGCCGCTCGGCGAAGACGACCACGCCCAGGAGCACGCTGACCAGCGGGTTGATGAAGTAGCCGAGCGAGGTCTCCACGACCTGCCCGGAGTTGACGCCGTAGACGTAGATCAGCCAGTTCGTGGCGATCAGCACCGCCGCGCCCGCCAGGACCACGAGCGTGCGGGGGCTGGAGACCGCGGCCCGCACGTGCCCCCACCGGCGGACGGCGGTGAGGAGCAGCCCGACGAAGAGCAGCGACCAGAGCACCCGGTGGGCCACGATCTCCAGGCCGCCGGCGGGCTCCAGGAGCGGGAAGTACAGCGGGAAGATGCCCCAGAGGGCGTAGGCGCCGAGCCCGGAGACCACCCCCAGGCGACGCTCGTCCACGGCGGCACCGTACGCCCGGGGCCGGGACCGGCCGCGTGCGGCCGGATGGGCCTACCGTCGAGGGCGTGAGCACGCGGCACCCCGGCCCCCTGCAGTGGGTCTGGTACGCGTACGGCGGCGGGCTGCCCCGCGAGCTGGCGCCGTGGGTGCTGGCCGACACCACCGGCAGCACCTGGGTGTGGCGGCACCTGGCCCGGGCGCTCGTGCAGCTGCTGCCGTTCGTCGTGGCGTGCCTGCTGCTCGTCCCCGTCCCGCTGGCCTACCGGGTCTCCGCGGCCGGTGGCGGGCTGCTGCTGGGCCTGCTGTTCTCGCTGGCCTACATGGTCGAGACCACCGAGCACCGGGTGGCGAAGGCCGGCTACGAGCCGGGGACGGCGGCCCGGCTGCGCGCCGAACGCGTCGAGCGGGCGCGGGTGGAGCGGCTCTCCCCCTACCGGCGCGACGGCGCGGGGAGCTTCGACTGAGCCGACGAGGGGACTCGAACCCCTAACCGCCCGATTACAAGTCGGGTGCGCTACCAGTTGCGCCACGCCGGCGAGACGCGGGGACAGGTCCCGGGCACGAGTCTAGGGACAGGGCGACAGGCGGGGTCCTGCGACGCCCTCGGGGTTGCGAACCGTCCGGGTGCTGCCATCGTCACCTGGTGACCCAGCAGGCGGAGCCGACCCGAGGGGAGGCGCAGGGTCGGACGGCCGCGCAGGCGCTCGGCTTCCCCGTGGGCGCCCGGGTCCTGATCATCAACTGCGACGACCTCGGCATCCACCCGTCGGTGAACGCGGCCGTGCTCGAGGCGGTGCGGCAGGGGGTGGCGAGCTCGACGAGCCTCATGGTCCCCGCCCCGGCAGCAGCACAGGCGCTGGAACTCCTCCATGCCGAGCCGGAGATGCCCTTCGGCATCCACCTGACGCTGACCCGCGACGGCCCGGCCCACCGCTGGGCACCCGTGAGCGCCCGCGACGACGTCCCCTCGCTCCTCGACGAGCACGGGCTGCTGCACACGAGCGCGGAGTCGGCGCAGCTCCTGGAGCGCGCCCGCATCGAAGAGGTCGAGCGCGAGCTGCGGGCGCAGATCGACACGGTGGTGCGGCACGGCCTGGACCCCACGCACCTGGACTGGCACGTCCTGGCCGACGGGGGCCGCGGCGACGTCCTCGAGCTGACGATCGCTCTGGCCCTGGAGCACGGACTGGCAGCCAGGGTGTGGCTGGACGACGGGCGCCGGCGTGCGCGGGCGAGAGGGCTACCGGTCGTCGACCACGACTTCCTCGACAGCTTCGCGCTCCCGATCGCCGGGAAGGCCGAGCGTCTCCTCCAGCTGCTGCGCGACCTGCCCGCCGGCTTGAGCGAGTGGGCTGTGCACCCGGCCCTGGGCGCGGAACCCACCACGGCGGCCGACCTGGGCTGGGCGGTGCGTCGCTCCGACCACGCCTTCCTCGTGTCCCCGCTGACCCGCGACGTCGTGGCGGCGGAGGGCATCGTCCTCACCGACTACGAACGGCTGCAGCGGGTGTGGTCTCGTGGCTGACGTCGTCCGGGCCATGACGCTCCCGCACGAGACCGTCGTCCCCCGGTGGCAGGTTGGCCGTGCCGCAGAGCGGCGGCGCGAGGAGACGAGGGAGGGAGCAGCCATGCAGGAAGTGGAGGTCCGCCAGCACGTGGCGGCGCCGGTGCAGCGGGTGTGGCAGGTGGCCACCGACCTGACGGGTTCCCCGCAGGTGCTCCGCGGGGTCGATGCCGTGGAGGTGCTCACCCCGGAGCCCTTCGACGTCGGTACGCGCTGGCGGGAGACCCGCACGATGATGGGCCGGTCGGCGACCGAGGAGATGGCCGTGACCGCGGTGGAACCGCAGCGCTCCTACCGGGTCGAGGCGGCGAGCCGGGGCGCCCACTACGTCTCGACCTTCGCCTTCGCCCCGTCCGCTGACGGCGGCACGGACATGACGATGACCTTCGGCGGCCGGCCGACGAGCACCGTGGCGCGGCTGCTCGGCGCGGTCACCGCGCCGCTGGGTCGCCGGGCCGTGGCCAAGGCGCTGCAGCAGGACCTGGACGACATCGCGGCGGCCGCCGAGCGAGCCTGACCCGGCTCGTCCTCGGGCCCGGCCACCCTCCCGGTGGTCGCGCTGCCCGAGGGACGCAGGTCAGGCCGCCTCGGTCTCCGTGCTGGGGTCGGCGCCCGGCGGCGTGCTGCGGACGAAGCCGGTCGGGTCGACGCTGCCCAGCGGCCCGGCGGCCAGCCAGCGGGCGAAACCGTCCGGGTCACGGCGCTCCAGCTCGTCGAGCACCTGCGCCCGCCGGGTCACCACCCGCTGCCGCGCCGCGGGCGCCAGGGGGCGCTGCAGCTGGGCACCGGTGCGCCGCCACTCCTCCCCCAGGGTCGCCGTCGACGCACCGGCCACGTCGGCCGCGGCCCCGGCACCGGTGTCCGCCGGCGGCACGGCGCGGAGTGCGGCCTCGCGCCGGTCGCGCACCCACCGGAGCACCGCCCAGCCGGCGGCGCCGGACCCGACCAGCAGCAGCGCCACCGCACCACCGGCCAGCACCGCCGTCCCGCTCACCACCAGCAGGGCCCCGATCGTCACGGCCGCCGCCTGGCCCGCCGACTCGAGCACCGACCGGCCCGCCGGCCTCGGCGCCTCGCGAGCCACCCCGGCGGCCACGCACCCGGCGAGCGCGCCGGAGACGCAGACCGCCACCAGCCCCGGTCCGCGGAGCGCGATGCCGCCGACGACCGCCAGGACGGCCGCGCAGACCAGACCGAGGCCGATGAGGAACCGGACGAGAGGACCACGGACGGGCACGGACAGCTCCACGAGGCCGACGGGACGGGCAGCGGGCCGCGGGTGCGGACCCCGGCTCAGGCCCGCCCACTACCCGCCCGCGGGCGCTGCTGCACACGGAGTTCTGCGCCCCGCTGCGCCGGGCCGGGCGGGTGACCCGGCAGGATCGGCGCCGTGGGGTCCTCGGTGGTCGACGTCGACCTCCGCCTCGGTGTCGTCCTGGTCGCGCTGACCGCGCTGGCCGCCGTGAGCGGGCGGCTGTCCGGGCTGGGTGAGGGCCGCTCGGTGCTGATCGCGGCCGGGCGCGCCACCGTGCAGCTCGCCGTCGTCTCGGCCCTGCTCCTGGTGGTCGTCGGGTCGCTCTGGCTCTCCGCCGCGTTCGTCCTGCTCATGGTGTCGGTGGCCACCGCCACCGCGGCCGGGCGGGCCACCGGCCGGCCGCTGCGCTCGCCCGGCGCCGTCGCCCGGCTGACGGCCACCGCCGTCCCGGTGATCGGCGGCGCCGCGCCCGTGGTCGCCCTCGTCCTGGCCAGCGGCACGGTGCCGCTGCGCGGGGAGGCGGTGATCCCCATCGCCGGCATCCTCATCGGCGGTGCCATGACCGCCACCTCGCTCGCCGGCCGGCGCCTGCGCGAGGAGCTCGGGCAGCGGCGCGGCGAGGTGGAGGCCGCGCTCGCGGTCGGGCTGCTCCCCCGCGACGCGGTCCTGCTGGTCGGCCGACCGGTCGCCGGCACCGCCCTCGTGCCGCCGCTGGACCAGACCCGCACGGTCGGGCTGGTCACCCTGCCCGGGGCCTTCGTGGGCGTGCTGCTCGGTGGCGGCAGTCCGCTGGAGGCGGGGGCGGCGCAGCTGCTGGTGCTGGTCGGGCTGCTGGCCACCGAGGTGCTGGCCGTCTGGGCGGTCACCGAGCTGGTCGCCCGCGGCCGGGTGCTCCCCGTCCCGGGGTGATCCCGGCATCCAGGAAGCTCACAGCACTCCTCCAGCGTTGCGCCAGAGGAAGGGCCGACAGTGGGTTCCGACGCAGCGGCCGCACGGCTGCGAGGAGAGGAACGACGCGTGACCGAGCACCAGCACCAGTACCCCGGCGCGGGACAGCAGTTCGCCTGGCAGCCGCCGACGCCGCAGCCGACGACGCCCCAGCCCGTGCTGACCCCGGGCTACCCCGGCTACGGCGGGCTGCCGACGCCCGCGGCCGAGCCGGCCGCCCCCCGGCGAGGGAGCCGGCTGCGGATCGGCCTGGCCGGCCTCGTCGCCGGCGCCCTGATCGGCGGTGGCGCCGGCGCCGGCGTGGTCGCCCTGGTCGACGAGCCGGCTGCGGGCGGCGGATCGGCGGCGACCGCGCAGAGCGTGACCATCGAGAACCCCGACCGGGCGACCACCGCCACGGCCGCCGCGGCCAAGGCGGCGCCGAGCGTCGTCACCGTCTACGTGAGCACCGGCTCCGGCGCGGGCAGCGGCTCCGGCGTCGTCCTGACCGCCGACGGCTACGTGCTCACCAACAACCACGTCGTCGCCGAGGGGGCGAGCGGGGCCGGCTCCGTCCAGGTGCGCACCGCCGACGGCACCCTCTACGACGCCGAGGTCGTGGGCACCGACCCCGCCTTCGACCTGGCCGTGCTGCGCCTCGACGGCGCGGAGGACCTGGTCGCCGCGACCTTCGCCGACTCCGACGAGGTGCAGATCGGGGACGTCGCCGTCGCCATCGGCGCCCCGCTGGGCCTGTCGAACACCGTGACCGACGGCATCATCAGCGCCACCGGCCGCGCCGTGGCCACCGGCCCCACCGGCTCCACCGAGGACGACGCCAGCGCGCTCGAGGCCACCGTGCTCGACGCCATCCAGACCGACGCGGCGATCAACCCCGGCAACTCCGGCGGGGCGCTGGTCGACGGCGCCGGCGAGGTGATCGGCATCAACACCGCGATCGCCACCGTCGCCTCCGGCGTGCCCGGCGGGCAGGGGCAGAGCGGCAACATCGGGGTCGGCTTCGCCATCCCGGGCAACACCGCGCAGCGGGTGGCCCAGGAGATCATCCAGACCGGCACCGCGACCCGCGCCTACCTCGGGGTCCGGGCCGGCACCGCCGCCGACGACCAGAACCGCGAGGTCGGCACCGGTGCCGAGGTGGCCACCGTCGAGCAGGGCAGCGCGGCCGAGGAGGCCGGCCTGCGAGTCGGCGACGTCGTCACCGCCGTCGGGCAGCGCCCGGTCACCACGTCGACCGAGCTGACCGCCGCCATCCGCAGCCGGACGCCGGGCGAGACGGTCGAGCTCACGGTGCGCCGCGGCTCGGACGCCCGCACGGTCGAGGTCACCCTGGGCGAGACCAGCTGAGACCCCCGGCGGGGGCCCCGCCCCCCGCCCCCCCCCGGGGGGGGGGGGGGCCCCCCCCCCCCCCCCGCCCCCCGGCCGGTCGCCGC
>NZ_JASNFN010000040.1:0-15900 GCF_030731085.1 Blastococcus carthaginiensis
ACCCCCGGCGGCCACCCGGCCCGGCTCCCTAGGCTGGGCCGGGTGGCCGCCCCCCGACTGACCGCTCCCCTGGCCGGCTCGCTCGACGACCCGGCCAGGGCGCGCGACCTGGCCCGGATGAAGCGGCTGGCCACCGGGCTCTTCCTGCTCGCGGCCGTCGTCTTCCTCGCCTGCGTGCTGCTGGGCGAGGAGGCCGGCGCGTGGGTCGGCTACGTCCGCGCGACGGCGGAGGCCTCCATGGTCGGGGCCCTCGCGGACTGGTTCGCCGTCACCGCGCTCTTCCGGCACCCGCTGCGGCTGCCCATCCCGCACACCGCGATCATCCCGCGCAAGAAGGACCAGATCGGCGAGAGCCTGGGCACCTTCGTGCAGGAGAACTTCCTGACCCGCACCGTCGTCGCGGAGAAGCTCGCCACTATCGACGTCCCGGGCCGGCTGGGCGCGTTCCTGGCCGCCCCCGGGCGGGCCGAGCGCCTGGCCGGCGACGCCGCCACCGCGCTCACCGGCCTCACCCAGCTGCTCAAGGACGACGACGTGCAGCCCGCCGTCGCCGCGCTGGTGGAGCGCAAGCTGCACGAGACCCCCGCCGCCCCCGCGCTGGCCCGGGTGCTCGAGCTCGTGGTCGACGGCGACCGGCACCAGGAGGTGCTCTCCGCGGCGATGCGGCTGACGGCCCGGTTCCTCGACGAGAACCGGCTGGTGTTCCGGGCGCAGCTGGGCGACGCGTCCCCGGCCTGGGTGCCCGACTGGGTGGACGACCGGGTCTTCGACCGGGCCTTCGCCGGGGTGCACCGCTTCCTCGAAGAGGTGGCCGCCGACCCGCGCCACGAGCTGCGTCGCGCCTACGACGCCCGGCTGCGCGCCTACGTGCAGGCCCTGCGCACCGACCCGGCCACCGCCGCGCGGGTGGAGGAGTTCAAGCACGAGGTGCTGGCCCACCCCGCGGTGCGCGACTGGTCGGGCTCGCTCTGGACGACGGCGAAGGACGCGGTGCTGACCGCCGCGGCCGACCCGACGTCACCGCTGCGCGCCCGCGTGACGGGGCTGATCCTCGACGGCGCGCGCCTGTTGCAGACCGACCCGACGGTGCGCGAGCTGGTGCAGCGGCACAGCGGGCAGGTGGCGGGCTACGTCGCCGAGCGCTTCTCCGGCGACCTCGCCGACCTGGTCAGCAGCACCGTCGCCCGGTGGGACACCGACGAGACCAGCCGGCGGATCGAGCTGCAGGTGGGCCGCGACCTGCAGTGGATCCGGGTCAACGGCACCGTCGTCGGCGGCCTCGCCGGCCTAATCATCTACACGGTCGCCCAACTGCTCGGCTGAGCGCGATGGTGATCAGGTGACCTGATCGAGCCGGGGGCGGGGGCAGCGGCGACCCGGAGCCAGGGCCACCGCCCGGGGGGCCGGACGGGGGGCACCGGCCGCCCGACCGCCTCAGCGGCGGGCGGCCGCCACCTGGTACAGCGCGATGCCGGCGGCGACGCTGACGTTGAGCGACTCGGTGTCCCGCGAGATCGGGATGCGGACGACGACGTCGCACTTCTCCCGGACCAGCCGCGACAGCCCGGTGCCCTCGGCGCCGACGACCAGCGCGACGGCGTCGGCGAAGCCGTCGTACTCGTGCAGGTCGACGTCGCCGTCACCGGCCAGGCCCACCGTCTGCAACCCGGCGTCCTGGTAGGCGGCGAGCGCCCGCGGCAGGTTGACCGCCCGGGCGACGCGCAACCGGGCCGCCGCACCGGCGCTGGTGCGCCAGGCCGACGCGGTCATCCCCACCGCGCGGCGCTGCGGCACGACGACGCCGTGCGCGTCGAACGCGGCCGCCGACCGGACGACGGCGCCGAGGTTGCGCGGGTCGGTCACCCCGTCCATCGCCACGATCAGCGGCGCCCGGCCCGAGTCACGGGCGATGTCCAGCAGGTCGTCCGGGTGGGCGTAGTCGTAGGGCGGCACCTGCAGGCCGATGCCCTGGTGCAGGGCGCCCTGCGCCATGCGGTCGAACTCGCCCTTGCCCACCTCGAGCAGCGGCAGCCCGCGGTCGGCCGCCAGCGCGAGGGCCTCGGCGATCCGCTCGTCGGTGCCGCCGCGCGTGGTGTCGCCGGTGACGACGTACAGGGCCGTGGCCGGGATCTGCGCCCGCAGCGCCTCCACCACCGGGTTGCGGCCGAGCAGCAGCTCGGGCGCCTCCTCCGCGCGCTGCCGGGCCCTGGCGCGATCGGCGCGCTGGCGCTCCTGGGCCTGCGCCTTCCGCTGCGCCGGATGCCCGTACCGCTGCTCGGCGGGCGGGGTGGCGCCCCGGCCGGCGAGCGACCGGCGGTTCTTGCCACCGGTCCCGGCGGTCGCCGTCTTCTTGCCCGCACCGGTCGTGCGGCCGCGGCGCTGGCTGTTGCCGGCCATCAGCGGGTCAGCTCCCATCGGGGTCCTTGCGGAGTGTCCTCGACGGTGACGCCGAGGGCGGCGAGCTGGTCGCGGATCGCGTCCGCCGCCGCGAAATCCTTGCGCGCCCGGGCCGCCTGCCGCTGCTCGAGCGCCAGCGCCACCAGGCCGTCGGTCGCCCGGGCCAGCCGGTCGTCGCCACCGGCGGCGGCCCACTGCGGGTCGAGCGGGTCCAGCCCGAGCACGCCCAGCATGGCGCGGACCGAGCCCAGCGTCCCTGCGACCGCCCGGTCGTCCCCGTCGGCCAGTGCCGTGTTGCCCTCGCGCACCATGTCGTGGATCGCGGCGATCGCGGCCGGGGTGCCGAGGTCGTCGTCGAGCGCGTTGCTGAAGTCGGCGCAGAGCACCGGGGCCCCGGCGTCGGCGCCGACCCGCTCGGCCGCCCGCTTCACGAAGGACTCGATGCGGCGGTAGGCGTGACCGGCCTCCTCCAGCGCGGCGTCGGTGAACTCGACGGTCGAGCGGTAGTGCGGCGCGACCAGGTAGTACCGCAGCTCCACCGGCCGCACCCGCCGGACGACCTCGTCCACCAGGGCGGTGTTGCCCAGCGACTTGCTCATCTTCTCGCCGCCGAGGGTGACCCAGCCGTTGTGCAGCCAGTACTGCGCGAACGCGTCGCCGGCGGCCCGGGACTGCGCCTGCTCGTTCTCGTGGTGCGGGAAGCGCAGGTCCAGGCCGCCGCCGTGGATGTCGAAGGCGGCGCCGAGGTACCTGCCCGCCATGGCCGAGCACTCCAGGTGCCAGCCCGGCCGGCCACGGCCCCACGGGGTCGGCCACGAGGCCGTCGCCGGCTCGGCGGGCTTGGCGGCCTTCCACAGCGCGAAGTCGCGGGGATCGCGCTTGCGCTCGTCGGTGTCGGTGTCGGCGGCGGGCTCCAGCGCGTCGAGCCGCTGGCCGGTGAGCGCCCCGTACCCGGGGAAGGAGCGGACGTCGAAGTAGACGTCGCCGTCGACGGCGTAGGCGTGCTCGCGTTCGATCAGCCGCTGCATGAGCTCGACCATCTCGGGGACGTGCCCGGTCGCGCGCGGCTCGTAGGTGGGCGGCAGGACGCCGAGGACGTCGTAGGCGCGGGTGCTGGCGCGCTCGTTTTCGAACGCCCAGGCCCACCATGGGACGTCGTGCTCGTCGGCCTTGGTGAGGATCTTGTCGTCGATGTCGGTGACGTTGCGGACGTAGGTGACCTCGAGGCCGCGCGCGATCAGCCAGCGGCGGAGGACGTCGAAGGACACCGCCGCCCGGACGTGCCCGACGTGCGGCGGTCCCTGCACGGTGAGGCCGCAGACGTAGACCGACGCGTGACCGGCACGCAGGGGCGTGAAGTCGCGGACCGCACGGGCGGCCGTGTCGTACAGGCGGAGGCTCACTGCCGGGAGTCTACGGAGTGCCTGGCGCCCCTTCCGCCCGCGGCGAGGCCGCCTCCCCCGTCCGGATCACCAGCGCGGTCGCCACGGCGGCCCGCCCCTCCCCCCGGCCGGTCAGCCCGAGACCGTCGGTGGTGGTGGCCGCCACGCTGACCGGGGCACCGAGCGCGGCCGAGAGCGCGGCCTCCGCCTCCGCCCGGCGCGGACCGAGCTTCGGGGTGTTCGCGACCAGCTGGACCGACGCGTTGCCGATCTCCCAGCCGAGGGCGGTGACCACCTCGCGCACGTACTCGAGGACGGCGATGCCCGCAGCCCCTGCCCAGCGCGGGTCGTCGGTGCCCAGCAGACCGCCGATGTCACCGAGCCCGGCCGCGGACAGCACGGCGTCGGTGAGTGCGTGGGCCACCACGTCGCCGTCCGAGTGACCGGCGCAGCCGTAGGTGTCGGGCCAGTCGAGCCCGGCCAGCCGGCAGGGCCGGCCCGCGACGACGGGGTGGACGTCGGTGCCGATGCCGACGCGCGGCAGCACGGTCACGGGTGCACCTCGCTCGCGGTCAGGCCCACGCTCAGCTCGGCGAGCGCGAGGTCGTGGGGGACGGTGATCTTCGCGGAGCGCTCGTCACCGGGGACGGTGCGCACCGGGACGCCGGCGGCGCGGACGACGGCGGCGTCGTCGGTGAGCTCGGCGGCGTCGTCGAGGGCGGCGTAGGCGGCGACCAGGGTGGCGCGGTCGAAGCCCTGCGGGGTCTGCACGCGGCGCAGCGGCGCCCGGGGGACGGCCTCGGCGACCACGCCGTCGTCGTCCACCAGGACGGTGGTGTCGACGACCGGCAGCACGGGGACGACGGCGCGGGCACCGCCGGCGAGCGCGTCCAGCACCCGCGCCACGGCGTCGGGCGGGGTGAGCGGTCGGGCGGCGTCGTGCACCAGGACGACGTCGGCCCGCGGGCCGGCCGCGGCGAGCCCGGCGCACACGGACGCGGTGCGGGTGGCGCCGCCGTCGACGAGCTGCACCGTCCCGGGCAGCGCAGCGGCGAACGCGGCGCGCTCCGCGGGCGGCACGGTGACGACCACCTCGTCGACGCCGCCGGCGAACAGCGCATCGACGGCCCAGGCGACCAGTGGCCGCCCGGCGAGCGGGACCAGCGCCTTCGGCTGCCCGGCGCCCAGACGCGAACCGCTCCCGGCCGCTGCGACGATGGCGACAGCGTGCACGGGAGCGGTTCGGTGGGATCTGCGCGAACGCGGAGCGCTCAGCTGGCGAGGACCTCGTCGAGTAGGATCTCGGCCTTGTCCTCGTTGGTGCCCTCGGCGAGCGCGAGCTCGCTCACCAGGATCTGGCGGGCCTTGGAGAGCATCCGCTTCTCGCCGGCCGAGAGGCCGCGGTCCTTGTCGCGGCGCCACAGGTCGCGGACGACCTCGGCCACCTTGTTGACGTCGCCGGAGGCCAGCTTCTCGAGGTTGGCCTTGTAGCGGCGCGACCAGTTCGTCGGCTCCTCCGTGTGCGGGGCGCGGAGCACCTCGAACACCCGGTTGAGCCCCTCCTGACCGACGACGTCGCGGACGCCGACGATCTCTGCATTGTCGGCCGGCACGCGCACGGTGAGGTCGCCCTGGGCGACCTTCAGCACGAGGTAGGCCTTCTCTTCACCCTTGATCGTGCGCTTCTCGATCGCCTCGATGAGCGCGGCACCGTGGTGCGGGTAGACGACGGTCTCGCCGACAGTGAAGCCCATGTGGATGTGACCCCTTTCGCTTCCCCAAGGTTAGCACGGCAGACTGACCAGCGGATCGGCGCCGGGCAGTAAATATGCAGGTCAGCGGCCTGAGTCGACGCGTCGGAGGGGTTGACAGAGCGTGGCTGATGTGCCTGTGGGCGCCGCCCGGCGGGGCGCGACGGCCCGTGCGCTGGTCCGCGCGACCCACCTCGGGCCGACCCTCGCGGTGACCACGGTGGCCACCCTGCTGGCCGTCGCCGCGGACGTCCCACCGGCGCGCACAGCGCTGCTCTGCGCGGCCGTCCTCGCAGGTCAGGCCTCCATCGGCTGGAGCAACGACTGGCTCGACGCCGACCGCGACCGCGCCGTCGCACGGGCGGACAAGCCGGTCGTGCAGGGCGCCGTCGCCCCGGGCGTGCTGCGCGGCGCCGCCCTCGCCGCCGCCGCCGCGGCCGTCGTCCTCTCGCTGCTGCTGGGGCTCGTGCCCGGCGCGCTCCTGCTACTGCTCGTCGCCAGCGGGTGGGCCTACAACGCCGGGCTCAAGCGCACCGTCTGGTCCGGCGCGGGCTACGTGGTGGGTTTCGGGGCGCTGCCCGCCGGGGTGGTCGCCGCCGCGCCCGGCACGCCCGCACCCCCCTGGTGGCTGGTGGCGGCCGGCGCGGCGCTCGGTGGCGCCGCGCACCTGGCGAACGTCGCCCCCGACCTCGACGACGACGCGGCCACCGGGATCCGCGGGCTCCCGCACCGGCTCGGGGCGCGCGTCTCCGCGGTCTGCGGGGCGCTGCTGCTGGCCGGTGCGTCGCTGGTGCTCGTGCTGGCCCCGCCGGGCCCACCCGGGCCCACCGGCTGGGCGGCCCTCGCCCTGGCCGTGCCTGCGGCCGCGGTGGCCGCGCTCGCGGGAACGCCGCGCTTCCGCGGGCTCGCCTTCCCCGCCGTCATGCTGCTGACCGTGCTGGACGTCGCCCTGCTGGTCGGCAGCGGGTCGAGCCTGGCCTGACGGGCACCGCAGGGCGCCGGGCCGCGACGCAGACGGCGCCCTGCGGGCGGGCCCGCCGGGCGACCGATACGCTCGGCAGGTCTCCGCGCCACCGATCCCCGGTGGCCGGCACGGTCCTGCTGGAGGTCGACAGCCGTGAACCGCGCTCTGCGCGCCGCCACGTTGGGCGTTCTGCTCTTCTCCCCGCTCGCCCTCTCGGCGTGCAGCGCCGGCCAGGTCACGCAGACCGCCGAGCAGGTCCGCGACCAGCGGGGCACGATGGCGGAGGTCGGTGACCTCACCCTGCGCGCGATCAACGTGGCCTCTCCCGACGGCGGCGCCTACGAGGCCGGCGACGACGCCTCGCTCCAGGTCGCGATCGTCAACGACGGCGACGAGGACGACACGCTGACCGACGTCTCCGGCGAGGGCTTCGACGAGGCGGTCATCGGCACCTCCGCCGCCGTTCCGGGCACAGCGGCCGGTTCCGACGAACTGGAGATCCCGGCCGACGAAGCCGTGCTCGTCGGCGTCGACGATCCCCGCACCATCACCCTCGTCGGCCTCGACGAATCCCTCACGACCGGCGGGTACGTCGAACTGACCTTCACCTTCGAGAACGCCGGCGAGGTCACCGTGGCGACCCCGGTGGCGGCCTCCGCCGAGGTGCTCGAGCGCGAGGAGTTCTTCGACTTCCACCACGAGGAGCACTGAGAGGCCGACCAGCAGGCCACCGAGATCGCCGATGGCGGCTCCTCCCGGGGAGCCGCCATCACGCGTCCCGGGAGTTGTCGGTGCCGGCGGTTAGCGTCCTCGCGTGCCCTCCCCCGGAGTGAAGTCCCGCCCCGCCCACCGCTGCACCGACTGCGGCTACGCCTCGGCAAAGTGGGTCGGGCGCTGCCCCGAGTGCCAGGCGTGGGGCACCCTGCAGGAGCTCGGCGCCCCGGTCACGGGGCTGCGGGCCGTCTCGGCCGGCCAGGTGAGCGCGCCGGCCCGGCCGATCGCCGAGGTGGAGCTCGCGGGCGCCCGCGCCGTGCCGACGGGCATCGCCGAGTTCGACCGTGTCCTCGGCGGCGGTCTCGTGCCGGGCGCGGTGCTGCTGGTCGCCGGGGAGCCCGGGGTCGGCAAGTCCACGTTGCTGCTCGAGGTGGCCCACCGGGTCGCCGCGGCCGGCGGCCCCACTCTCGTGGTCTCCGGTGAGGAGTCGGCCGGCCAGGTCCGGCTCCGCGCGGAGCGGATCGGCGCCCTGCACGACCGGCTCTATCTCGCCGCCGAGACGGAGCTGTCCGCGGTGCTGGCCCACGTCGAGGCGGTCAACCCCTCGCTGCTGGTCCTCGACAGCGTGCAGACCGTCCGCTCCCCCGCCGCCGAGGGCACCGACGGCGGCTCGACGCAGGTGCGCGCCGTGGCCTCGGCGCTGACCGGCGTGGCGAAGACCCGGGGCATGACCACGATCCTCGTCGGCCACGTCACCAAGGACGGCGCCATCGCCGGCCCGCGCACGCTCGAGCACCTGGTCGACGTCGTCGTCTCCTTCGACGGCGAGCGCCATTCGACCCTGCGCATGGTCCGGGCGACGAAGAACCGGTTCGGCCCGGCCGACGAGATCGGCTGCTTCGAGATCGGCGACAGCGGGGTCGTCGGCGTACCCGACCCGTCGGCGCTGTTCGTGTCGCGGCGGAGCGACCCGGTCCCCGGCAGCTGCGTCACCGTCACCCTGGAGGGCAGCCGCCCGCTGCTGGCCGAGGTGCAGGCCCTCGTGGCGAGCACGAGCGGTGGCGGCTCCCCCCGCCGGGCCGTCAGCGGGCTGGACTCCCAGCGGGTGGCCATGGTGAACGCCGTGGTCGAGCGACGCGGCCGGGTCAAGCTGGCCGACGCCGACGTGTTCGCCGCCTCCGTCGGCGGGGTGCGGATCGCCGAGCCGGCCGCCGACCTGGCCCTGGCGCTGGCGATCGCCTCCGCCGCCAAGGACACGCCGCTGCCCGCGGGGCTGGTGGCCCTCGGCGAGGTCGGCCTCTCCGGGGAGATCCGCCGGGTCGGCGGCACCGGGCGCCGACTGGCGGAGGCCGCCCGCCAGGGCTACCGCGTGGCCCTGGTGCCGCCGGACGCCGGCGCCGCTCCGGCGGGGATGCGGCTGATCGAGGTCCCCGACCTCGGTGCGGCCTTCCACCGCATGTTCTGAACCCGTAGGGTTCCGTATGAGTGCGCGGGGCGGGCGCCCCCGCACCCCGAGCGTGCCGGGCCCCTCACGCGGGTACGTAGACTCGGCTGCCGTACCACTCGACCGTCAGGAGAGCTCGTGCCCGCCGCCGTGGACCCCGAGGTCGCCCTGCGCGAACTCCTCGGCCGCATCGCCCCCGGCACGGCGCTGCGCGACGGCCTCGAGCGCATCCTGGCCGGCCGCACCGGCGCGCTGATCGTGCTGGGGTACGACCGGGTGGTCGAGTCGATCTGCACCGGTGGCTTCGCCCTGGACGTCGCGCTCTCCGCCACCCGGCTGCGCGAGCTGGCGAAGATGGACGGCGCGGTGATCGTCTCCTACGACGGCAGCCGCATCGTCCGGGCGGGCGTCCACCTCATGCCCGACCCGACGGTCCCCACCGAGGAGTCGGGCACCCGGCACCGCACCGCGGAGCGGGTCGCCGTCCAGACCGGCTTCCCGGTGATCTCGGTGAGCCAGTCGATGCACATCATCAGCGTGTACGTGGCCGGCCGGCGGTACACCCTCGAGCACCCGACGACGATCCTCGCCCGGGCCAACCAGGCCCTCGCCGCGCTGGAGCGCTACAAGCTCCGCCTGGACGAGGTGGCGAGCACCCTCTCCGCCCTCGAGATCGAGGACCTCGTGACGGTGCGCGACGCGATGAGCGTCAGCCAGCGGCTGGAGATGGTGCGCCGGATCGCCGACGAGATCGAGGGCTTCGTCGTCGAGCTCGGCACCGACGGCCGGCTGCTGGCCCTGCAGCTCGACGAGATGCTCGCCGGCGTCGAGGAGGACCGCGGGCTGCTCGTCCGCGACTACCTCCCCGCGGGCGGTCGCCGGACCCGCACGATCGACCAGGTGCTCACCGATCTGCGGGCACTCACCGCCACCGAGCTGCTCGACCTCTCCGCCGTCGCCCGCTGCTACGGCCTGCCCACGTCGCCGGACGCACTCGACTCCCCGGTGAGCCCGCGGGGCTACCGCCTGCTCGCCCGGGTCCCCCGGCTGCCCGCCGGCATCATCGACCGACTGGTCGAGCACTTCGGGGGCCTGCAGAAGCTGCTGGCCGCCACCATCGAGGACCTGCTGGCCGTGGAGGGCGTCGGGGAGGCGCGGGCGCGCGGTATCCGCGAGGGGCTGTCCCGGCTGGCCGAGACCTCCATCCTGGACCGCTACAGCTGATCGCCGCCCACCCCGGGGCCCGCACGCGTCAGCCGATGGTCAGCGGGGCGTCGCCGGACACCTTCGTGTCCAGGCGGCCGCGGAGCACGTAGTCCCCCGGGGAAGGCGTCACCCGCTCAGCGGTGCACGTCGGCTCGCTGGTGAGCCCGCCCCACCGGACGGGGAAGACCACCGGCTCCCCCGGCGCCAGCGTGCGCTGGTCGCTGCTGCTCTCCGGGAAGCAGTCGTTGCTCCCCCAGACCCGCGCCCCGGCGGCGTCGACCATCACGAGCTCCTGCAGCTGCTTGTCCAGCGTCCGCACGCAGGGCACGGGCGAGGTGTTGACCACCACCAGCTCGAACGTCGGCTTGGCGCCCACGGCCGCCGTCCCCGGGGTGCGCACCTCCAGACCCAGCATCTCGTCGGTGCACGAACCGCCCGGCGTCGGGCCCGCCGGAGCCGGCGGTGCGCTCGGCGGCGCGGTGGTGCCCGGCGTCCGGACCCCGGAGACCGCGGGCACGACCCGCTCCAGCGCCGGCGGCTCGGCCGGTGCGGCCGCGGTGGTGGGCGAGGCGGCGGGCCCGCTGCTCCCGCTGCCGGGGACCAGGCTCAGCAGCAGCCAGCCGAGGCCGCCGAGCAGGACCAGCAGGGCCACCAGCACGGCCAGCCGGCGCCGCCAGTACACGGCTGCGGGGAGCGGGCCGACCGGGTGCAACACGCGGGGAACGCTAGTGCGCCCGGCCGGGACTGGTCCGCTCGGCACGCCGCGCCGCACGCACGGCACACTGGGTGCCCGTGACCGGGCCGTCCTCCCCCACCGCCACGCCGGTCGGCGAGCTGATCGTCGACTGGTACGCCTCCGCCGCCCGTGACCTGCCCTGGCGGACGCCGGAGGTCGCCCCGTGGGCCGTCCTGGTCAGCGAGGTGATGCTCCAGCAGACCCCCGTGGCGCGCGTGGAGCCCGTCTGGCGGGTCTGGACGGCCCGGTGGCCCACCCCGGCGGACCTGGCGGCCGAGCCGGCCGCAGAGGTCATCCGGGCGTGGGGCAAGCTCGGCTACCCGCGCCGGGCGCTGCGGCTGCGGGAGGCGGCGATCGCGATCACCGAGCGGCACGGGGGCGTCGTCCCCTCCGACGTCGCCGAGCTGGAGGCGCTGCCGGGGGTCGGCACCTACACCGCCCGCGCGGTCGCCTGCTTCGGGTACGGGCGGCGCCAGCCCGTCGTCGACACCAACGTCCGCCGGGTGGTGGCGCGGCTGGTGCACGGCCGCGCGGAGGCGGGCAACGCCCGGGCCGCCGACCTCGCCGACATCGCTGCGCTGGCGCCGGAGGACGACGAGCGCGCCGTGCGCTTCTCGGTGGCGGTGATGGAACTGGGTGCGCTGGTGTGCGTCGCCGGCACGCCACGGTGCGGCGCCTGCCCGGTGCGCGACCGGTGCGCGTGGCGGCTGGCCGGCGCCCCGCCGCACGACGGGCCGCCCCGCAGGGTGCAGAAGTTCGCCGGCACCGACCGCCAGGTGCGCGGCCGGCTGCTCGACGTCCTGCGGGCCGCGCGCGAGCCCGTGGACGCCGCGGCGCTCGAACCCGCGTGGGACGACGCCGTCCAGCGGTCCCGCTGCCTGTACTCCCTGCTCACCGACGGCCTGGTCGAGCAGACCGAGGACGGCCTGTTCACGCTGCCAGGCTGACCGACGATCAGGTGACCTGATCGTTCCGGGTCCTGGCTCATCTCCGGTGGTGAGCCAGGACCCGGAATGACCAGGAGACCTGATCAACAAGCCCGGCGGAAACGGCGGAGGGGCCGCCTCCCTCGCGGGAAGCGGCCCCTCCGGTCCTGCTGATCGATCAGTCGGCCTGGGCAGCCGGACCGTCCTCGTCACCCTCGGCGCCCGAGAGGGCCACCGGCGGGGTGTCGGGGAGGTCGATCGGCTTGGCCTCGCCGCGGAAGGTGAACCTCTGCGCCGCGCCCTCCGCCTCGTCGACGTCCACCACGATGATCTGACCACCGGTCAGGTCGCCGTAGAGGATCTTCTCCGAGAGCGCGTCCTCGATCTCGCGCTGGATGGTGCGGCGCAGCGGCCGGGCACCCAGGACGGGGTCGAAGCCACGGGAGGCCAGCAGCTTCTTGGCCGCGGGCGTTATCTCCAGCGACATGTCCTTGTTCGCCAGCTGAGTCTCGAGCCGGGCGACCATCAGGTCGACGATCTGGATGATCTCGTTCTCGGTCAGCTGGTGGAACACGACGATGTCGTCGATCCGGTTGAGGAACTCCGGCCGGAAGTGCTGCTTGAGCTCCTCGTTGACCTTGAGCTTCATCCGGTCGTAGTTCGACTGGTCGTCGTTGCCGGCCTGGAAGCCGAGGCCGACGGCCTTGGAGATGTCCCGCGTACCGAGGTTCGTGGTGAGGATGAGGATCGTGTTCTTGAAGTCCACGACCCGGCCCTGACCATCGGTGAGCCGGCCGTCCTCCAGCACCTGCAGCAGCGTGTTGAACACGTCCGCGTGCGCCTTCTCGATCTCGTCGAAGAGGACCACCGAGAACGGCTTGCGCCGCACCTTCTCGGTCAGCTGCCCACCCTCGTCGTAACCGACGTAACCGGGAGGGGCACCGACCAGCCGCGACACGGTGAACTTGTCGTGGAACTCGCCCATGTCGATCTGGATGAGCGCGTCGTCCTCACCGAACAGGAACTGCGCCAGCGCCTTCGCCAGCTCCGTCTTCCCGACACCCGAGGGGCCGGCGAAGATGAAGGAACCACCGGGACGGCGCGGGTCCTTGAGGCCCGCCCGCGTGCGCCGGATCGCCTGGCTGACGCTCTTGATGGCCTCTTCCTGGCCGATGATCCGCTTGTGGAGCTCGTCCTCCATGCGGAGCAGACGCGTGGTCTCCTCCTCGGTGAGCTTGAAGACGGGGATGCCGGTCCAGTTGGCCAGGACCTCGGCGATCTGCTCGTCGTCGACCTCAGCGACGACGTCCATGTCGCCGGCCTTCCACTGCTTCTCGCGCTCGGCCTTCTCGCCCAGCAGCTGCTTCTCGGTGTCGCGCAGCGACGCGGCCTTCTCGAAGTCCTGGGCGTCGATCGCCGATTCCTTCTCGCGGCGGACGGCCGCGATCTTGTCGTCGAACTCGCGCAGGTCCGGCGGCGCGGTCATCCGCTTGATCCGCATCCGGGCGCCGGCCTCGTCGATCAGGTCGATCGCCTTGTCCGGCAGGAAGCGGTCGGAGATGTACCGGTCGGCCAGCGTCGCCGCGGCCACCAGGGCGCCGTCGGTGATGCTGATCCGGTGGTGCGCCTCGTAGCGGTCGCGCAGACCCTTGAGGATCTCGATCGTGTGCGCCAGCGTCGGCTCGCCCACCTGGATCGGCTGGAACCGCCGCTCGAGCGCGGCGTCCTTCTCCAGGTGCTTGCGGTACTCGTCGAGCGTGGTGGCACCGATGGTCTGCAGCTCACCGCGGGCAAGCATCGGCTTGAGGATGCTGGCGGCGTCGATCGCGCCCTCCGCGGCACCCGCCCCGACGAGGGTGTGGATCTCGTCGATGAACAGGATGATGTCGCCGCGGGTGCGGATCTCCTTGAGGACCTTCTTGAGGCGCTCCTCGAAGTCACCGCGGTAGCGGGAACCGGCGACGAGCGCGCCGAGGTCCAGCGTGTAGAGCTGCTTGTCCTTCAGCGTCTCGGGCACCTCGCCCTTGACGATCGCCTGCGCCAGCCCCTCGACGACGGCGGTCTTGCCGACGCCGGGCTCGCCGATGAGGACCGGGTTGTTCTTGGTGCGCCGCGAGAGGACCTGCATGACGCGCTCGATCTCCTTGGCCCGCCCGATGACCGGGTCGAGCTTGGAGTCGCGCGCGGCCTGGGTCAGGTTGCGGCCGAACTGGTCGAGGACCAGCGAGGTCGACGGGGTGCCCTCGGCGGGGCCGCCGGCCGCGGCCGGCTCCTTGCCCTGGTAGCCGCTGAGCAGCTGGATGACCTGCTGGCGGACGCGGTTGAGATCGGCGCCGAGCTTCACCAGGACCTGGGCGGCGACGCCCTCGCCCTCGCGGATCAGGCCGAGCAGGATGTGCTCGGTGCCGATGTAGTTGTGGCCGAGCTGCAGCGCCTCGCGCAGCGACAGCTCAAGGACCTTCTTCGCCCGCGGGGTGAAGGGGATGTGCCCGGACGGCGCCTGCTGGCCCTGCCCGATGATCTCCTCGACCTGCTGGCGGACACCCTCGAGCGAGATGCCGAGGGACTCCAGGGCCTTGGCAGCGACGCCCTCACCCTCGTGGATCAAACCCAGGAGGATGTGCTCGGTGCCGATGTAGTTGTGGTTGAGCATCCGGGCCTCTTCCTGGGCCAGGACGACGACACGGCGGGCTCGGTCGGTGAACCGTTCGAACATCTGCTGCTTCTCCTCTGACCGGCTGGTCCGGCACTGCCCTCCCCGTGTGGGAAGGAGCACCCGACATCCGTCGGCGCGCGGGGGCACCGGTCTTTCCACTGTAGTCGCGGACCACGCCGTCCCGTCGTCGTCCGACGGGTCCCGTGGGTGGCTGCTCGTTCCAACCACGGGACCCGGAGTGCTGTTCCGCCCCTGTTACGCGGCTCTTCGCGGTTCCTGGTGATGGCGAGGCGTGAGCCGGAGATCGTGAGGCTGGGCCGGAGACGTTGAGGGCCCGTGGTCCTGCTGGGATGGGTGTTGCCTAGACATCCGCACCAGTGAGGTCCACGAGCCGTGTTCGAGCCTACGGGCTCGCAGCGTGATGCTGCGAGCGCGATCTTCAACCTGCCCGACTACCGCGTCCTGAGCGCCGCCGACGTGGGCGACGGCGTGCGCCGGGTCGAGGTGGAGTCCAGCGATCCACCCGGCTGCCCGGTCTGCGGGGTGCTCGCGGTCCGGGTGCACTCGCGCCGCCGGCAGGCGTTGCGGGACCTGCCGGTCGCCGGCCCGACCGAGGTGGTGTGGCTCAAGCGTCGCTGGTTCTGCGACCAGGCCCGATGTCCGCGGGGGACGTTCAGCGAGGTCACCGACCAGGTGCCGGCGTTCGCCCGCTCGACCGCCCGACTGTGTCAGGCGCTGGTCGCCGCGGTCGTGGTCTCCGGCCGGGCGGCCAGCGAGGTCGCCCGCGCGCATCGGGTGTCGTGGTGGCTGGTGCAGTCGATGCTCACCGCGGCCGCCGACCTGATCGGCGACCCCGATGACGTGCTGGTGCGCCGGCTCGGGGTCGATGAGCACCGCTACCGCTCGGTCCGCTTCTTCCGTGACCCCGACGGTGGCTGGCGGCGCTACGAGCCGTGGATGACCACCCTGGTCGATGCCGACACCGGCCGGGTGCTCGGCGTGGTCGACGGCCGCGACTCCGCCGGCGTCGGCGCCTGGCTGGCCGCCCGCAGCTGCGCCTGGCGGGATGCCGTGGAGGTGGTGGCGATCGATCCGTCAGCGGCGTTCCGTAAGGCGCTGCGCGAGCAGCTGCCGCACGCGGCGGTCAGCGTCGACCCGTTCCACCTGGTCAAGCTGGCCAACGACATGGTCACCGCCGTGCGGCAGCGGGTCGTCCGCGACCGCAAGGGCCGCCGCGGCCGCGGCATCGACCCGGCCTGGGCCAACCGACGGCTGCTGCTGCGCGCCGGCGACACGCTCGGCCCGCGGGCGCTGGCCCGGCTGAAGGCGACCTTGCGCACCGATGACCCGACCGATGAGATCGGCGCTGCCTGGGGCGTCAAGGAGGCCCTGCGCCGGCTGCTGACCAGCGGCTCCCTGGCCGAAGCCCACGAGCACAAGATGCGGCTCGGCGTCTTCGTGCTCGCCGCCAACATGCCCGAGACCGACCGGCTCTGGGCGACCATCGACGCCTGGTGGGACGCCATCGAGGTGCTCGTCGTCACCGGCGTCACCAACGCCCGCACCGAGGCTGCGAACACCGGCATCAAGCAGATCAAGCGCACCGGGCGCGGCTACCGGAACGCTGCCAACTACCGCACTCGTATCCTGCTCGCCAGCGCCGCCCGGACGGCAGCGTGAACACCCTTCTCAGCGACACCGTTCACCAGGAACCGGGAAAAGCC